>PNOB01000016.1 GCA_013824585.1 Desulfobacterium sp.
TGGGAGAGGTTGTGATGCGTCCGTATAACTCCCCATTGATAAAATTCCCCAACCTCCCGAATGTGTATCCCAAAGGTATTACCGGCACAAACAGATCCGCCATTTCAAAAAAACTCAGTTGGTTTCGTTTTGTATACAGCCATGCAGTGATGATGATTCCGATCAGTCCCCCATGGTAAGACATGCCGGTAATCCCAGTAAATCGAAAATGATCCGAAGTATCAAATGGCAAAATGATTTCAAGCGGGTGTTTCATGTAGTATGGAAGGTTGTAGAACAGAACATACCCCAATCGGGCGCCGATCAGGAGTCCGAAGATCATGTTCATCATCAGGTTTTCAACCTGTTCACCGGAAATGTCAAAACGGTCTTCATGTTTGATTCGATACAGGGCCATTCCATATGTAATTGCAAATCCAACGATATACATCAAACCGTAATATTGAAGCCTGAATCCGCCAATCTCAAATATAACAGGGTTAATGTTACCCGGAAGATGCTGCCAGAATTCCAGAAAGCTATGAACCATCGGCACCACCTTTGCTCAGCACCCATTTTTCGATCACTTCAAAAACCAGTTCCCTTTTAATCGGCTTAGACAGATAATCATTCATCCCGGCAGCCAGACATCGATCCCTATCCTGTTTCATCGCATTTGCAGTGACTGCAATAATCGGAACCGGCAATATTTTTTTTATCCTGTTGTCTTTATCCATTCCTGCTGCCGGTTCATCCGGTTCATGAAAAACCCTGTTTGTTTTCTCCCATTCCCGAATCGCTTCAGCCGTCTCAATACCATCCATCTCAGGCATTTGAATATCCATGAGAATAATATCAAAGGAATCCGGCGAAGCCGTATACATTTCAAAAGCTTCCCTTCCATTTGCAGCAACCTGGCTGGAATACCCTGCTTTTTTCAGCATGACCTTAACCAGTTGCTGATTCACAGGATTATCTTCCGCAACCAGAATGTTCACCGACCGCTTCATGTCTTCGCGAACAGAATATTGGGTCAGTATAGGCCGTTCGGAACTACTTTCCGATGAAATTGCTCTTTTATCAATGCCAAGAAGTTGTTTTGTCATCTGGAACAACCGTTCTCTCCGGATCGGTTTTGCGAGAAAACCGTTAAATCCGGCTTCTTCACATTTCTTGGCAAATCCTGGCAGAGAAATCGATAAAGCAAGCAACGGCATCTGGGATACAATACCTGTCTCCTGCCGGATTCTTTTTGCCAGCTTGAAACCGTCAGAAGCAGCTTTTTCAATATCGATGATACAGATATCAAAAGAAATCTTTTCCTGATTCGCCTTTAAAATAGCAGGGATTGCATCTTCAATCCGGTCAATCGCCTCCACCGCCATTTTCTGTAATGTCAGTGCCTGACGCAAAATTCCATGATCTTCAAAGTCGGTTCCAACCAGTAAAACTTTTTTACCTGCCAGCTCCACAGGAGTTGCCTTTTGGGTTTCACCCTCTGATGCCGGCTGCATGATGGCTGAAAAATAGAAACAACTCCCCTTTCCAATTGTACTTTCAACACGAATCTCTCCTCCCATCAACTCGGCAATCTTTCTGCATATGGAAAGACCAAGACCAGTCCCCCCATACTTTCGAGCCACGGAGCCTTTTGCCTGTTGAAAAGGATCAAAAATTCTCTCCACCTCGTTTTCCGGAATCCCGATACCCGTATCCCGGATCGCAGCATGAATTTTCACCTGATTGTCCTGTTTCTCTTCAACATCAAAAGAGAGTTCAATCGTTCCGATTTTGGTAAACTTGGTCGAATTCCCCATAAGATTCAGGAGTACCTGACGTAACCGGAAAGGATCTCCCTTTAACTTGGAGGGTACACGGGACCCGACTCTGCAGAAGATTTCAACGGGTTTATCCTGAATTCTGGGCCTGACCAGTTCACAAACATCATGACATAAAACCTCTGGATCAAAATCAATATTCTCCAGTGTCATCTTACCGGCTTCGATTTTTGAGGCATCCAGAATGTCGTTGATCAGGGCAAGAAGGGCCTCGCTGCTCACCTTGATTGTCCGCATATAGTCATGTTGTTCATCATCCAGATCTGTTTCAAGAAGGATGTCTGTAAAACCGATGATTCCATTCAAGGGTGTCCGGATTTCATGGCTCATACTTGCAAGAAAATTACTTTTTGCAGCCGAAGCCAGTTCGGCCTTTTCCGCCATTTTATTTGCATGGTTGATGGTCGACTTCAACTGCTGGTTAACATTCTTCAGCTCCTGAAAAACTCTTTTTTCGCGTTCAATCCGCTCAATCCTTGCAGAGAGTTCCGCCAGGTCAAAGGGCTTGGTCATATAATCCGATGCCCCTTCCCTGATAATTTCATGATAAGAAAGCTCTGAAGTAAAACCGGTCATGAGTATGAATTCAAGCTCCGGAACGACAACGCGGGCTTTTTTCATGAGCGCGATTCCATTCATTTCCGGCATAAAAATATCGGAAACAACAAGATGAATCTCTTTGGTTTCAATCTGTTTCAGTGCATCGGATGCAGAAAAGGCAGTATAGCATTGAAACCCTTTTTTCTGTAAATAGTGCTTCAGGTTTTCCAGAAACAGTTCTTCATCATCCACCACCAGAATCGATTTTATGATCACTTCCGTCATAGATATGGCATTCCGTTTTACCCTTTAACCCGCTCACTGTATTCACCGGTGCGGGTGTCGATACGAATGACTTCCCCTTCTTCTACAAATGGAGGAACCTGCAAGACATAACCAGTCTCCAGCGTTGCCGGTTTTGTGCTTCCCGAAGCTGTATCACCCTTTGCCCAGGGATCTGACTTGACAATCCGCAGATCAATAAAATTCGGCAAGGTAATGCCAATGGCTTTTCCGTCAAAAAAAAGAACCTGACAAATGGTATTTTCCTTCAACAAATACTTGGCTTCCGAGATCTGATCTGCCGTCAAAAACTCCTGATTATAAGTAGATGTATTCATGAAACAATATGCTTCACCATCCGAATACAGATACTCCATCTCAAACTGTTCAAGGTTGGCCTCATTGAACTTTTCTCCGGATCGGAACGTTCTGTCAAATTGTGAACCATTCACCATATTTTTCAGGCGGCACTTGTATAATGCCTGCCCTTTTCCCGGTTTCACAAATTGAAACTGAGTGATCACATACGGGGCGCCATCAATCTCAACCTTTAATCCCTTTTTAAGGTCTGCACTCTCATACATTTGGTTATCTTCCTCCTTTTCTTTTTTCCCCTTGCTCCTTCATTATTTATTTTCCAGGTTTCGTACCGCGCCGACAAATTCCCGAACACGATCAACATCTTTTCTAAAACGAATTGGCTTTCCCCGCTTGTCCCTCATATTGGTGCCAGTGCAACTGTCTACTCCTGCAGGCGCAACGTGAGTAATTCCCTGAATAACATTTTCAGGAGAGAGTCCTCCGGCTAAAATTACGGGTATCCTGCTTCTTTTCACAAGTTCCCTTGCAATCTCCCAATCACAGATTCGCCCGGTGATACCGACAAATCCTTCAACAGGCTGCGGCTTCCCTTCATGGTTGGCAACGCCACCAAGAAGGGTATCGGTTAAAAAATAATCGCTTACCGGTTCAAACAGACTCGCCATCTCCCACATTGAAAAAGCATTCCCTTTCCCAGGCTCGGGAATTGGAATCGATCTCATGATCTTGATGGGAGAAAACCTTTCCCGTACTTGCTGTTGAAGATCGATCAGGTGCTGAAACACATCAGAAGCGTGATCTATATCGCAAAGATTTTCACAGAAATGAACAATATCCGGCTGATAATAGTCAAGTGCCCTGAAAACAGAATCCGTTTTGTTGAATAACGGAATCAAGCTGCTTTTTGAAGGGGAATCACCGATTGTTCGCATGGTATCATAAATCGACGGCTTTTTCCATTCTTCTTCGGATAGAATCACACTTCCAATATGATCAACCCCCACCTCAATCATCTCTTCCGCTTCATCCGGTTCCTGAATCTCGTAAATCTGTATAATCATTTTCTTTCCCAAGATGAATTGACATTTCCAGCCGGATCTATCATATTCATTATCAATTAGCAATTTTTTACTTTTTTCGTTTTTTGCATCATCATTGGTAAAAAATGCAGCCTGTTTACACACTGTTCCAAATACCCGACAGAGCGGATATCAAAAAACCAGAATGCGGAAACCGGATACCACAGGGCAGAATCAGACTGCATCAGGTTTAATCTGATCCGGATACAAAACAACTTGATTTTTTACCGTTTTAAAGGTATTTCGCTTTTCAAATTTCAATTTGAAAGGATGAATATGATACTGATCGTTGATTTTGGTTCTCAGTTCAATCAACTAATCGCCCGCAGAGTCAGAGAAAACCGCATATATTGCCAGATCGCCCCCCCTGCCATTACCATACAGGATATTCAAAAACTGAATCCCGAAGGTATTATTCTCTCCGGAGGGCCATCCAGTATTTATGAAAAAAACAGCCCGAAGGTGGACGAAAAAATATTTGATTTAAACATTCCGATTCTTGGAATCTGTTACGGAATGCAATTCATGATTCACACCCTGGGAGGTGATGTAAAACGTGCGGAAAAAAGAGAATACGGTTTTGCTGAATTACAGATCAAAAAGTCAGAAGGACTTTTTACATCGGTTGACTCAAAAACATCATGCTGGATGAGTCATGGGGATTCCATAAAAACCATCCCCAAAGGGTTTTCCATTACGGCATCAACTGAAAACACTCCCATTGCTGCTGTTGAAAATGAGAAAAAACGTTTTTTTGGCCTCCAATTCCATCCTGAAGTACACCACACCCCCAAAGGGAAAAAGATGTTGCAGAATTTTCTGGTGGACATCTGCAAATGCAAGCAGACCTGGACAATGAAAAATTTTGCCCGGAATGCGATTTCGGAAATTCAGGAAACCGTTGGGGATAAAAAAGTGATCCTGGGGTTGAGCGGCGGAGTGGATTCTTCTGTCACAGCCCTGCTCCTTCATCAGGCCATTGGGAACAATCTGACCTGTATATTTGTAGACAATGGCCTTCTGAGAAAAAATGAGGCTGAAAAACTGAAAAAAACCTTTGGCCAGCATCTGAAGATCAATATCCGGTTTGTCAATGCAGGCGGTAAATTTCTGAAAGCCCTATCGAAAGTTGCAGATCCGGAAAAAAAACGAAAAATCATTGGCAAAATTTTTATGGATGTCTTTGAGTCTGAGGCCAAAAAAATTCAGGATGCGGAATACCTTGCCCAGGGAACACTCTATCCGGATATCATTGAGTCACAGTCGGCTTTTGGCGGGCCGACCTCCGTCATAAAATCACACCATAATGTCGGCGGACTGCCAGAAAAAATGAAATTAAAACTGGTTGAACCCCTTAAATTTCTATTCAAGGATGAAGTGCGCCTTCTTGGAAAAGCACTGCGCCTAGAAGATGAAATGATATGGCGGCAACCATTTCCCGGCCCTGGACTGGCCATCCGGATTATTGGTGAGATCACTCCCAAACGACTGTCCATTTTAAAAGAGGTCGATGCCGCACTGCTTGAAGAAATCAAGGCAGCAGGATATTATCGAAAATTATGGCAGTCATTTGCCGTTCTTCTGCCCTTGAAGAGTGTTGGAATTATGGGCGACCAGAGAACCTATGAAAATATTGTTGCGATCCGGGCCGTCACATCAAAAGATGCCATGACCGCTGACTGGGCAAAGCTGCCCCATAAACTTTTAGGTAAGATATCGAACCGGATTATTAATGAAGTTCAAGGAGTAAACCGGGTAGTATATGATATCAGTTCAAAACCACCAAGCACAATAGAATGGGAATAATAGACCATGGAAGAGAATGATTCAAAAGGCTTTAAAATCAGCTTTAATGATGATGAACCCGTACAGTCTCCTATTATAGAAGACAGAAGAAATTTTATACCTGAAAAAAAAACCAATCAACCATTGACAGCCATTGCCGTCATCACCCCGATGGTTTTTCTCGCGATTCTGGCTGTTTTCTATTTGCACTTTAACTCACAAATCATCGGGCTTCAGAACTCCGGAACAACAAAGGTCGAAAGTCTGACAGAAACCTTTGAACTTAAATTGAAAGATCTGACCGGCCAGACAGATCAGCTCAAGGAAAGAATTGAAAAAGAGATGGAACAGCTCGACAGCCGGATCCAATCTGTTTCCGGCAGCCTGGGAAAAAATAAAAATTCTCTGGATAAATCGGTTTCAGAAAAAGCAGACAAGAACGATCTTCAAAAAACAGCAACGGATTTGAGTAACAAAATTGAAAACATGAATAATCGCATTCAACAAATTTCATCTGATCTGAAAGCTGTTGATTCAGAAGTAAACAGTCAACTGGGTTCTCTTTCTAAAAAACTGGAAAATCTTTCAGAGGAGATCAGTCAAAATTCTCAAAAAGGAATAGACAAGGATGAACTGGAGTTTGAGCTGGATCTTCAGGCAAAACGGTATAAGACAGAACTGAAACAAGCCATAACTGCTTTTGAAAAAAAACTGGCTGAGATTCAAAAAAGAGAAGAGCCCATCCAGAAGATCAAAAAATTACCGAGCAAACCCGTAACAACCAAACTCCCATCCTATTCCCCTGCTACAGGCACAACCGGGGATAAAAAGGCAGATGGGATCTCTGAAAAGGATTTGTTGGATTAGCTGTGTCCGTTTGGATTGAATCCGGTGAGTTGAAGAGCCGGGTTCAATATTTTCTGACAGTCGATACAGTCGATGTAGTTTGATCCATTTGTTTTCATTTCGGGTCAGATTTAAATTTTGGTTTTTCTTTGTTTTCCATGCTATTTAATATTAACACGCAAACATGGAGAATTTTCCATCTATCACAACTGCTATGAGCTATGATATTTAAATATTCCATACCAATTTATCTATTATTCGGAATCTTTCTAACGGTTCTTGCAACCAAAAGAAAGGCTATACGAAAAGATAATTGGTATCTCAGTTACCTAATTTCATGCTTGTTGTGGCCAATTCTTTTTATGGTTGCGTGGAAAGATTTACTATCGAACAACAATAAGCCAAATCGATTTAATTCAACCACAGAGAAAATTTGGAGACGTTGTTGACAAATTGTACAAGATTTTTCCTATTGTCATATATAATTGCGGGCAATAAGGGCAACCACAGGGGATTGCCCCTACAGATGTAAAAATGATTCGCAATATTGGGAAACCACCGGATACGAATTCATCGTAACCCATCTCCAAGCAGATTTCCCAGTTTCGGCTAATGAATCGATAACATAGCCATGAACAAGCTTTTATTTTCATCAGGGCGCCATTTAGGCGCCCTGATATTCTCTACCCTCTATTTAGTTTCTGCTGGATTTTTTTCCAGTTCCAAACTTCAAGATAGGTATCATTTATCTTTTCTTCAATAATGGATACATGTATTATTTGGCCTCTTAGATCGCCGGTAATCCGGACAGGCTTATTAAAGAAATCGGCTTTGATAGACCTGGAAATGTTGGGCATAAAGTAATAATCACCACTGGGTACTACAAGGACAAATTCACGTTCAAGTGCAAGACGGGGATCAGATCTCTCCTCAGGGCACACCCCCTTGTTGACGATACAATTTGCCCCTTTAATTTTTCCTTCAAAACTGGCTTGTGTAGCGGCAAAAGTTATTCCAGAAAACATAAATACACTAATAACTATCAGTATGGTTTTTTTAATCATTTTTATCTCCTTTTTTTAATGTTTATGTAGAAAGCTTAATCAATTAAATTCCCTATAACATTTCAACCTCCTTTCCTTATTTTTTCAAACCCATTATAAAGCGCTTTCGCCCCGCTCACCCGTGCTGATGCGGGTGGCTGTTTCCACATTGAACACAAATATGATGCCATCGCCGGATAGCCCTGTATGGGCTGTTTTTTCAATAATGGCGACAATCTTATCGACAAGGTCGTCTTTACAGACGATTTCAATTTTAACATGGGGCACATAGTCAACCAGGTCGTCAACCATCCGGTGTCTGGCGTCTTCCATAATGCGCCCGAATCCCTGAACTTTGGAAATCGTCAGTCCGGTAAGCCCGTGAAAATCTTTTAACGCCATGACAATATTTGTCAGCATGTTGGGTTTGATATACGCTTTAATTTCCTTCATACTCCTATCTCCTTGCGGACCGGAGCACCGGTATCCAGCCGCTCCCGGCCATGTTATGATTGTTTTTATCCGGTCATTATTACAAGTTGGCCGGGCGCGCTTCCAATCTGGTTTCAAACCATTCGTAAATCGTCGGCAGAACGATCAGGGTCAGGAGAGTTGACGTAATCAGCCCCCCCATGACCACCACGGCCAGGGGTTTTTGGATATCCGCCCCGGAGCCCGTAGCATAAAGCATGGGCAGATGGCCGATAAAACTGGTGAGCGCCGTCATCAGAAGCGGACGGAATCTCAGGTCGCAGCCCGTGCGAACCGTATCGGCCACACTTTTTCCCTTTTCCCTGAGCTGTCGGAAGAAGGAGACCAGGACCACGCCGTTTTGAACGGCAATGCCCAAGAGAACGATAAACGCCACTGCCGCAGATACAGATAACGGCATGGCGAATATTCTGATGGCCAGAATGCCGCCAACCAGAGCGAACGGCAGGTTCAGCACCACCAGAAGCGAATCCCGGATGGAGCCGAGCGCCAGATACAGAAGAATCATGATAATCAGGATGGCGATGGGCACCACAATGGAAAGCTGCCGCATGGCCAGCTGCTGATTTTCAAACTGGCCGCCGTACTCGATAAAATACCCGGATGGCAATTCCTGTTCAATCCCGGCAAGGGCTTGTTTGGTTTCGGCGACAAAGCCGCCCAGATCCCTGCCCCGGATGTTGACTTCCGCAGCCACCCGGCGCATGCTTTTTTCACGGGTGATCTGGGCCGGGCCTTCCACCAGGGAAATTTTTGCCATCCGGCCCAGCGGCACCTGCTCCCCGGATGCGCCAGCAAGCAGAAGCCGCTCGATGGCGGGAATGTCAGAACGGTCGGATTCCGGGAAACGAACCACAGTTGCAATGCGCATCTGGGCATCCACCACCCGGGTCGCCTCTTTTCCGGCAATAGCGGTTTCAATCAGATCGTTGGCATCGGCAATGTTGATGCCGTAACGCGCCATTTCCTGACGGTTGAACGCCACTTCAATCTGCTCCATGCCCGACACCTGTTCCACCTTTACATCTTCAGCGCCCCTGATCCCGGACAGTTTTCCCGCAATCCGGTCCGCATAATCTTTCAGCTTTTCAAGATCATTGCCGTATACTTTAACGGCAAGATCGCTTTTCACGCCGGAAATCAGTTCATTTACGCGGAGCGCAATGGGCTGTGAAAACGAAAGCCGTATACCGGGAATGGCCGACAGGTCTTTCTGAATGTCCGACACCAGATCTTTTTTGTTGCGTCCCGTCGTCCATTCCCTGTATGGTTTGAGCATGATAAAGACATCGGTCTGCTCAGGTCCCATAGGATCTTCGGATATTTCCGCGCGCCCGGTTTTGCAAACCACTGCCGACACTTCGGGAAATGACGCAAGTATCCGTTTTTCAATAAATGTTGAGACCTCTTTCGAACCTTCCAGGGACGCATTGGGCAGGCGCACCACATTAATGGCGATGGCCCCTTCATCTAAAGACGGCATAAATTCCGTACCGATGCCTGTGGCAGCAAAGCCTGCGGCAATAAGGCATGCCGCTGATATGCCAAGCGTCAGCCCCTTTCTTTTTATGGCCACGCTTAAGAAACGGAGATACCCTTGGTGAAATAGCCGGACAATTCGAAATTCCTTTTCGGCGGACTGTTTCAAGAACATTTCAGAAAGTACCGGAACAATGGTCAATGCGACGACAAGGGATGTGAGTATGGCGAAGATCATTGTCAGCGCCAGGGGCATGAACATTTTGCCTTCGATTCCCTGGAGGGAAAAGAGCGGGGCCATCACAATCACAATGATGATGATGGAGAAGGCAATCGGTTTTGCCACTTCCCATACTGCCTGTGTGGTGATCTGCCGCCGCATCGAAGGGTTCCGATGCTCGGAAAAATGCCTCCGGATGTTCTCCACAATCACAATGGACGCATCCACCACCATGCCGACGGAAAATGCAAGACCACCCAGGCTCATCAGGTTGGAAGTGACCCCCAGCCATCCCATGAGGATAAAGGTGATGAGAAAGGTGATGGGGAGGGAAGCGACCACGATAAGGGCGGTCCGGAATTCTGCGACAAACAGAAACAGCACCAGAATCACGAAAAATCCGCCTTCAAGCAGAGCGTCCATCACTGTTTTGATGCAGGCCTGAATCAGGGACGTTCGGTCATAGAACACATTGATGCGGGCTTCTTTGGGAAGGCTGTTCTGTATTTTGGGAACTGCCGCCTTAACCCGGGAAACCACATCTTTTGAATTTTCCCCCCGGAGCATGATGACCATGCCGGCCACTGCTTCGCCCTTGCCGTCCCGGGTGACCGCGCCTTGCCTGGGCTGGGGTCCGACAACGACATCCGCCACATCCTTTATATAGACCGGTGAGCCGTCCTGGGCTTTCAACACAATATGATTGATATCGTCCATGCCGGTTAAGAGACCGAGACCCCGGATATACGTCTGTTCCCAGCCCCGCACGATAACCCCGCCGGCGGCGTTGGCGTTGTTTTTCTCCACCGCCTCCACCACATCGCGAAGCGACAAACCATATTTAAGGAGTGCATCCGGTCTTACAACAACTTGATATTGTTTGACGAATCCCCCGAAACTGTTCACTTCGTTAACGCCGGGAATCGGCTTCAACTGGGGCGTGATCACAAAATCCTGAAGCGTGCGCAGCTCCATTGGCGATAGTGTGTTGCTTTCAAGGGTGTACTGGAAAATTTCTCCCAGGCCTGTGCTGATGGGGCCAAGCTCGGGTTGGGCATTCGGCGGCAGGGTTTCTTTGGCCGACTGAATGCGTTCAAACACCTGTTGGCGGGCGAAATAAGTGTCCGTATCATCGTCAAAAACCACAATGACTTGGGAAAGTCCGGATTTGGACAGGGAACGCACCTGGTTGACCTTTGGGATCCCGCCCATCTGCTGCTCAATGGGAAAGGTGATTTGCTGCTCCACGTCAACCGCCGACAGTCCCGGCGCTTCGGTCAGCACCATCACCTGAATGTTGCTCACATCCGGGAACGCGTCAATGGGAAGCCGCAGCCAAGCCATGATTCCTGCGACGATGAGCAAGCCGGTCAGCGCCAGGAGAAGGAACCGCGAACGAAGAATGAATTCAATGACTTTATGCATGGCGACCCCCTATTCGGCGCATCCTGCGCCCATTTTTCCGCGCAGCACATCGGATTTCAACAAAAACGAACCATCGGCAATAATGATCTGTCCGGCGGTAAGTCCATCTTTAATCTCGACATATTCATTAAATTGTTCGCCCGGTGTGACCGGACGGCGCACCCAGTAGTCGCCTTCCTTGTGAACGAATACAAATGATCTCCCTGCGTCCGCCAGAACCGAAATTTGCGGGACCGCGGTCACATTGCCAAGGCTTGGCAGGAGCACCCGGATATTGACGAACATGCCGGGTTTCAGCAAACCGTCTTTGTTTTCGACCCGGATACGCGCCTTGACCGTTCGCGTCTGCTCATTCATCTGCCCGGATATCACGTCCAGCACGCCCGGATATTTTTTGCCGTCTTTGCCATGCATCTCAATTTCACAAACGATATCGTCAGGTTGATTCTGAAACAAGGGTAAATCCGCCTCACGGATATTCGCCCACACCCATACCTCGGACAGGTCGGACAGAAATAGAAGTTCCTTTCCCGCCTCCACCCGTTCGCCTGCGCTCACATATCTTTCAATCACCGTGCCGGTGATCGGGGCATGCACGGGCAGTATGCCGTTGATGACGCTTGCGGCATCTCCCGCCAATAATCCAATGATATCCAGGCTTGAAAAACCCAGACGTTCCAGCCGGATCCCCGCGTTTCTCAGCTCAATCTCCGCTTCGTTCTGGCGGTTTCGTGCTTCCTGCATGTCAACTTCAGCGGAGATCTTTTTTGCAAACAGGCCAGCCTCACGTTCGGCGGTCTTTTTGGCAAGGGTCAACGCACCTGCTTTTTTCATATAGTCGGCTTTTGCTTCCGACACCTCATTGCTGTCCAGCGTCAACAGGACATTCCCTGCCGTGAAACGTCCGCCGATGTCAGCCGGAATGCTTTTGATGGTTCCCTGAAGCGGGCTTGAGACGCGAACGGTTTTGGTCTCATTTAGTTGCACTTCTCCGGTCAGGAGAAGGGGCTTTGAGAAATTCATGGGAACGGCTTTCGCCACGATGACGATACCCGGTTTTCCTTCACCGCCTATCACGGTATCGGAAACTTTGACAACGCCGAGTTCATACCGGCATTCATCGCATGTGTAGTGTAGAATATCGTGTTCACATTGCGCCACCCAGAGTTCAGCGACCGGACGGTCGAGGTCCGGTTGTTCTTCTCCTTCTGTTTCCGCAGCAATTGCTTTGGGATTTACAGCGGGTCCGGCCGATGATTCGGCCACCGCATCATTGGTCCAAGCATTGTGCTGACCATTTGGTTTAGCTGCCCGGAAATTATATACCGTCACGATGATGACGGCGAATGCTATTGCCGTAAGAGTGAGCAATAATTTTTTATTCATGATATCTCCTGATTGATGATCTGAATGAGCCAATTTCAAAAGTCTGTTGTTGTAGTTCCGGCGAAAACTAGAATCCAGTATTTTCGGCTCTTTTCTGAGCACTGACTTTCGCCGGTGTGATGCTTTATAATAGTTTTGAAATTGGCTCTGAATGATATATGATTCTTTCCAAAACTGGTTTATGGGAAATCTATGGCAATGGTTTTCCGGTCAGTGGTTGACCGATTTGATTTTTTAGGCTGTCTAAAGGTCTGCCTATTAAATGTTCCATATCTGCCTTTGCCCAATGGTAAGAGGCAAGTGCTGCTTGGTATTGACCTTTTACACCGAACAAAGTGCGTTGAGAGTCCAATACCTCTAAATAGCCGAACTTGCCTTCACGATAACCAGTGCTTACCGATTCAAATGCGGTTTGGGCGGCTGGAATTCCCTCTTTTCTTAACACTGTAACTTCGGCATATGCTGAAGATAGTATCTGAAACACCGATGCCAGCATAGAACGAATCTCCATACGGACTGCCTCCTTTTCAAAGCGTGACTTACGAACCATGGCTATCGCTTCTGCTCGTCCCCCTTGATTTCGGTTAAAAACCGGCAGGGGTAATTCCATGTTGAAAAAAAATGCCTGGTCACCTGTTTCTTGAAAATTTCTTACCCCTAAACCGGCGGTGATGTCAGGAATGGCCATGGAATTCGCCAGGTCGAGCTCAGCCATTCGATGCTTTTGAATCGTTTCCCAACGGCCTACTTCGAGACTCTGATCAATGATGTTCTCCAAACTTTCCAGAGATGGGAGTTCATCCACTGCTTCCAGATCTCCAATCGCTTTTTTAAAATGAGGAAAAATCCCATTCCATTGTGATGCCAAGGATCTTCTGGCTTTTTCAAGCCCTTGTTCAGCCTTGGTTACTTCCAGTAGTGCGGTTGTTCGCTCAACGGAAGAACGGGTTTGTTCCACAGGGGATACCTTGCCTGCATTTACTCGCTCGACAACCGCCTGGAAGACAGAGTCAGACAGATTCGACAGCTCCCTGGCCTGCTCAAGGTGTTTTTGGGCTGCCAGTACATCAACAAATGCTTTTGTTGTTTCTGAAATAACTTCAAGGCGTTTCCTTTCTATGTCATATTGAGCAATATCTTTTTCAAGTAAAGCTGCATGGTGGCGTTTGGTTCGCTTCCCCCCCAATTCGATGAGTTGACTTAAACCAATACTCGTTTCCGAACCGTCAAATCCGTTCAGATCATCCTTGCCCCCGAAATTTTCTACTTCTATAGATAGTTCCGGGTTTGGCAACAGACCGGCCTGCAAAGCGGCACCTTCTTTGACACGTACTTCCCAGGCAATAGCAGCCAGATCGGAATTATATTTCTGCGATAGCTCAAGCGCATCTTGTAGAGTTAATTTATCGATTGTATCCAACTGACCGGATTCTAATAGACGGTCATATCTATCGCTGGTCGATTCCGGCATTTTTCCGGTATCTGCCCATGAGATTACCAGAGAGCTGTTTAGTGTAATGATACAAAAAGCCCCCCATAAACTAATTTTTTTTATAATCATTAAAACATTCTCCTCTGATCATAATTTCCGAAAACACTCTGGCAAAATCAAAATTATCCAACGATATTGTTCTATTCAAAGAGTTACTTCCTACGGTTGATACCTGCATATAGAAAAGTAAACGAAAGTTAAAAGACTATATATACTAAAAAAATGACAGCACCCTTTCACCAAAATTATAAATTTCTTACATGAACATTACATTATTATAATCTTATCCTTGGCTATTGACATAATACCCTGAGATCAAATACAGATTCATATCTGACTTCAGGTACATGAAAATGGGTTTTTTATTTACTATTCCGGTAGCACAGAGTATTTGGTCAAAAAGGAGTTTTCTATGAGACTGCTTATTATAGAAGATGATCTGGAAATCGCCTCTTTTATCATAAAAGGGTTGAAGCAAGAAGGTTTTGCCGTGGATCATGCCGCAGACGGCGAGGAAGGTCTGCATTTAATTCTTACTGTGCCTTATGATGCCGCTATTATCGATATCATGCTACCAAAGCTAGACGGCTTGAGTATTATCGAAAATCTCAGACAGAGACGCTTCAATACACCAGTACTTATCCTAAGTGCAAAACATTCGGTTGATGATAGAGTCCGCGGGATACAAAAAGGTGGGGACGATTATCTGGTAAAACCTTTTGCGTTTTCAGAATTGCTGGTAAGGGTTCAGGCATTGATCCGCAGATCAAGCGGCTCTGCTGAGGCTTCCAGTATAACAGTGGGTGACCTGTCTATGGATCTTTTGAAACGTGACGTTTACAGAGCTGGTAAACGTATTGATTTGCTACCGCGTGAGTTTGCCATGCTGGAATATTTATTGCGTAATGCGGATCGGACGATCTCTAAAATTATGATAATTGAACACATATGGGATTTTCATTTCGATCCACAGACAAATGTTGTTGATGTTCTTATCCACAGGTTAAGAAATAAAGTGGATAAAAATTTCCCTGAAAAAATGATTCATACCGTCCGAGGAGCTGGATATGTCCTTAAAACGCCTGATTAAATTTTCAAAAACTATCGGTTTCAGAGTAGCTGCATGGTACTCCAGCATTTTTATTTTTAGTGCTCTTTTGCTTTTTTTTGCCGCTTATTATTTCTTTTCATTCACGCTAAAAAATCAAGATCATGAGGAAGTTTTACTTGAGTTGGATCACATTTCATCTTTGTATAAAGCCGGTGGAATAAATGCTGTGACAAATTTTATGGTGAAAAACCACAGCTCGCCGAGGACAAAACCTTTATTTGTAAGGATTTCTGATAAAACGAACAGAACCTGCAGCATTATATCACCTGAATTATGGAAAGATTTTGACACATCGAAATTGGATAAACTTTTTTTGGATGACGATAGAATATGGATACAGCTTTCTGCAATTGAAAATGACTATGTACTTGAAATCAGTCCTGCGCGATTAGCACGAAATCATCGGATTCAAGTTGGTATAAGCAGCGAGGGGCGAAAAAAAACATTGCATGGATTTCGTAACGTCGGGTTTTTTATAATGATACCAATTTTTATTATAGGACTTATTGGTGGTTCATTTTTATCATACAGCACACTTCGACCAATCCGTTCTATAATACGGACTGTCCGATCTCTTGATATAAAAAAAGCGTCGGGAAAAGTTCCTATCACCGAAACAGGGGATGAAATAACTGAGTTAGCCATTCTGTTTAACACAATGTTAGATAATATCAATAGACTAATTCGTGGGATGAAAAATTCTCTGGATAATGTAGCCCACGACTTACGCACTCCTATGACAAAATTTCGTAATAGAACAGAAATGGCACTACGTGCTAATAATGATCCTGATCTTTTAAAAGATGCGCTTGAAAAAGGTGTTGAAGAATCGAATAGTATACTGAAGATGTTAGATATACTCATGGATATTTCTGAAGCCGAGACCGGTATAATGAACATTAACCGTCATCTGGTGGATGTCTCTGTTTTAATAGACAAGATTGCCGACATGTATCAATATGTAGCAGAAGAAAAAGGAATTATCTTTAAGATTAGTACTCCAATAAATATACAAATTGAGATCGACTCTGATCGAATAGGTCAAGCCATAGCGAATATTCTCGATAATGCGATTAAATATACACCTTCCGGCGGTATAGTAACTATAGAAGCGCAACAAATAAAAAATGAGCTTCTAATAAAAATTCAGGATACAGGGGTCGGTATTAGTTCTGAAGATCTTCCTATGATATGGGAACGCCTGTACCGAGGCGGAAAAAATCAAACGGAAAAAGGTCTTGGCCTCGGTCTGAGTTTGGTGAAAGGAATTATTGAGGCTCATAATGGTCGAATTATCGCTATCAGTGAACCTGGGAAAGGGTCGACTTTTACCATTTCACTTCCAGGCCGACCCTTGAATCCTTCTTAAGACATCTTAAATACCGATAATCACTCGTTATACCTATGAATGGAAGCTATAGCAGCAATCAAATCAATTTTCTATTTTGTCCTGGCTGGTCTTTGTGAGATTGGCGGCGGATAGATTCGATATTATCGGTGGTTTGGTGGCCTTGAGCGGACGATAATATTCCGATATACCGTAATAGTTCATCCAGCCCCGAAGGTATTGGGCAAGCTTCTTCATGCGGTATTCCATGGACACAAACCCGCTCCGGCCGGTCAGGCGTTTGAGTCTTCATTGAAACTGATGGAAAGCCTTGTCCGACCATCGGATTCTGATTCCTTTGAAAGCAAATCCCAAAAAGCTTGTGTCATCCATTTAGGCTACCCGGCTTTTCTCCTGGTTGACATCGAGTTTGAGCCTGCGGTTGAGAAACCGCTCGATACTTCGGGACACTCGCACTCCTGCCCGAAGACTTTTCACCAAAACCAGAAAGTCATCAGGGTAGCGGACAAACCTGTGCCCCCCTCTTCTCAAGCTCCTTATCCAGATCATCCAGAAGGATATTAGCCAAAATTGGCGATAGGACCGCCTTGAGGAACACCCTTTCAGGTGAGCTGTCGGCGACCATCTTTTACCACTCCGGCTCTCAGGTATTTTCCGATCAGCGCAAGGACACGTTTGTCTCTGATTTTCCAGGCCACCCGGTGCATGAGCACGTCATGATTGACCGTATCGAAAAACTTTGACAGATCCATGTCCACGGCAATAAAGCTACATGTCCTTCAGACCTTTCCTCACGGAAACGCCCTTGCCGTCGGCTAATACTTATGCTAATAAATCAGATAATTTATTAACAGGATTCTCGTATAGGGGACTTCCACCCCATAAGTTCACACCCGTGCCGGGCGTACACAACCGGCTCGTGTCGGACGCCGGGAGCAACGCAGTTATTTGAACGGAACAGCTTTACGCCAGCGCCGCACAGCCGGAGCGTTCTGTGTTTTAAATAAGAAATCTGGGTTTTACTGAAAACTACAGAATGAGATCGATAAATCAAACATTCCAAAAAATAGACTTTCTGAAAATCTGTGTTGCTATCATGATTTTACCTTACAATCTCAGCATACAATTATTCGTTAAATATCTCTATCCCTTGTTCATCATTTGCAAAATTAAATCGTTTTATTTAGTATCACATGAGATGAGGATTCAAATAATAGATTGGAGGAAAAGTCTCGATGAGTAATAGTTTAAAAGATGCCCTTGAAAAGGCAGGATTAAAAACAAGCAAACCTGATAATATAAGTAAGAGAAAACCAAAAAGTATAGATCCGCTTAAGGCAAATGAAAAACATCAGCAGCAATGTAATTTTTGTGATTGTTGCAAAAAGACAGCCCCTGATGTAGAATTTTATAAACATCATAATCAAAGTATACAAGCCAACTGGCTTTGTATAGTTTGTGCTGACAAACACTTCATTCCTGATGAAGCAAGACAAAGTAATCAAAGTGATTTTGCCATGAGAGGAACTTTTCGAAGACGCTATGGTAGAACTAAAATATTTTCATGATACGTCCCAAATTATATGGTTTGGGAAGATCGCTACGAAAATCAATATGGATTCTGGCGGTCCTGGATAAAGGCGGTTATTTACCGATATCTGGATTGTGGGGATTTACATTGCGGTTTAGCCCGGGTGAAATGAAAAAAAATTGGGGACAAATTGTACAAACTCGAGCCAATTTCAAAACGATTAAAAAGCATCACACCGGCGAAAGCCGATGTCCAGAAAAGAACTGAAAATACTGGATAGCACTACGGTTGCGCCTGGCGGCTTGGAAAACTGTACTGCGTGTCCGGCTTTCGCCGGAACTACAACAACAGACTTTTGAAATTGGCTCACTCAATTAGCGGGTAACTGGTTTAAAAAACAGGGAAGCGGCTATCAAACACGAATCAACTCGTTGCTTAAGGCTTACAAAGAAGCGCATCAAAATAAATCCGGCAGATCAGATCATGTATCTGATCTGCAAAATCAGATTAAAAACGATTTCATCAATATTATCTTAGAATAGGCAATCACAAGATTACATTCAACTCAGGGTAAGCACATCCTGCTTTCAATCCTTTTGATATCCTCAGGCAGGTCCACTTCCGGAGAGTCATAGCTGGTGACCACCACCTTGATACGGTGTCCGTATTCCAGCGCACGCAACTGTTCCAGCTTCTCTATCTTTTCCAGCCTTCCCTGGGGCAGAGACCGGAACATTTCGAGAAATCGCCTTGTGTATGCATATACCCCAAGATGTTTATACACATCAAAAGAACTGTCTCCGTCACGATCAAAAGGGATGGTTGACCGGGAAAAATAAAGCGCATAACCGTTGTTATCAAATGTTACTTTCACATCCTTGGGATTGGTGATCTCATCCTCCTGGACAATGGCAAAAGCCAGGGTGCTCATTCCCAGATCCGATTCTGTAAAAAAAGGTTCTACTACCTCATCAATACAGCGCGGATCAATCAAGGGTTGATCGCCTTGGATATTCACGATAATGTCATCCAGTTCAAGTCCGATTTTTTCAGCCGCTTCTGCGACCCGATCGGTTCCGGAACGATTGCTCTCAGATGTCATAACCGCTTTACCGCCAAACCCGATGACCGCGTCCATAATTCTCTGATCATCGGTTGCCACAACCACTTCCGTCACTTTTCTGGCCCGCATCGCTCCTTCATACACATTTTGTATCATTGGTTTGCCGCAGATCAAGGCCAGAGGTTTTCCCTCAAATCGGGTGGAAGCATACCGGGCAGGAATAACAACACCAATTTTCATCAGATCACTATCTCCGTTTGTCCGTGTTTAATGTAATCTGTTTGACCCGAAACCGGTTTTGGGTTAATGAAGTATGTATTACCTTTATTCAAAAAACAGGGACATACATCAATGAACATTGACTCCTTAAAACAGCTTCTGGAACAGGTTGCCACTGGCAAAAGTCCTGTTGATCAGGCACTTGATAAGCTCAGGCACATTGCATTTCAGGATATCAATTTTGCACATATAGACCATCATCGATCCATGCGCAAGGGATTTCCGGAGGTGATTTTTGGCCAGGGAAAAACAGCCGGTCAGATTATCGGAATCCTGGAAAAAATGATCGCCCATGAAACAATTATTCTGGTGACAAGAGTGGAAGCGGAAAAAGCGGAAAAAATTCTTCCGCACCTTCCGGATTGTACCTACCATGATGATGCCCGGATGATCATCCACGCAAAAACTGATCCTGTCATAACCGGGAGAGGAACCATTCTGGTGCTGTCAGCCGGCACATCCGATATCCCGGTTGCAAAAGAAGCCTTTCTGACAGCAAAGTATATGGGCAATTCGGTTGAATCCATATTTGACGTTGGTGTGGCCGGTATTCACCGGCTGTTTCATTATCATGAAAAAATAAATAGCGCCGCTGTGTTGATTGTGGTCGCCGGAATGGAAGGTGCTCTACCCAGCGTGGTTGCCGGTCTGGTGGAAAGGCCGGTGATTGCGGTTCCGACCAGTATCGGTTATGGGGCGAGCTTTGGCGGTGTGGCCGCACTCCTGGGCATGCTGAACAGTTGCAGTTCCAATGTGGCAGTAGTCAATATTGATAATGGTTTTGGCGCAGGATATATGGCTTCGACGATCAACAAAAAATAAGAATTTCAGCTATATCCAGACACCCGGAATCCTGATTTTGCAATACCGACAATGTTCTCCGTCAAGCCCATCCTTGTTGATAAAAAAGCCTTTGCGCTCGATCAGCAGCTTCCCGCACCCATGGCAAAAAGTGTGATTTCCCTCATGATCCGGAATATTCCCCACATAAACATAATGGATGCCCTCTTTCATGGCCAGGTTTCGAAACCGCGTTATGGTAGACACCGGAGTGGGGGGAAGCCGGTCCAGCTTATATTTGGGTGTAAATCGTGAAAAATGGAGAGGATAATCCGGTCCCAGATTCGCAAGAATCCAGCCGCACATCCTTTTTACCATATCATCATTATCCACATACCCCGGAACAACCAGATTGGTCATTTCAAAATGGACATTATGATCATGAAGAATCTTGAATGTGTTCAACACCGGTTCCAGCAGGCCGCCATTCAACTTTTTGTAAATCTCATCGCTGAAGGCTTTCAGATTCACATTGGCCGCCCCCAATACCTCACAAAGCTCCTGAAGCGGTTCAGGGTTGATATATCCATTGGAAATCCAGAGATTGGACAGACCGCTTTCCTTTGCCAGCCGGGCTGTATCCATCATATACTCATAGAATACGGTAGCTTCCGAATAGGTGTATGCAATCGATAAGGATCTGGAACTTAGTGCTTCCTGTACCACCTGTTTCGGAAATAACTCGACATACCTGACTTCATGGGGTTTTGCCTGAGAGATCTCCCAGTTCTGGCAATTCAGACATCGGAAATTGCACCCGGTTGTTGCAATGGAAAATGCCGAGGTTCCGGGCTTATAATGAAACAACGGCTTTTTTTCAATGGGATCGACATTCACCGCACAGGGGTTTCCATAAACCAGGCTGTACAGCTTTCCCTTGGAATTAACCCGCACCCGGCAGATGCTTCGATCCCCCGGTGACAGTACACATTTATTGGGACATAACTGACATACTGTTTTATCATCCAGTATTTTCGTATAATACCGGGCTTCACATGACCATTTCCAGATTTGCTCCGGAGCATCTCCTTTAAACACCTCTCCACGGATATCTGAAACAGAAGCTCGTGCATATCCATCTGAAAATGGGTAAGAAACCAAATCCGGTATGGCACTGCAACAAAACAACACCCCGGAATATAAAAATCGTCTTCGATTCATTTTATCCATGTTTTCTTCCCACCATGATCAGGCTGATCATTTTCAGCAGGATCAATCCAATGGCCGCGCCGGTGATTCCATAATAAGGGATCAGAAATACACTGGTTATCAGTGCGCCCAGAGCAGCCCCGATCAGATCGGCTGAAAACGCCCTGGCTACGGATTTTTTGACATTGTTACGCGGTTCCAGAGCCACTGGAAACTGACAGCCGCATAGAACCGAAAACAGAAATCCTGTACAAAGATAAAACAGAACCGGCAGTTTGTCACCCAATTGGAAACAGAATGTGATAAAAACAAGCATCAGGATGATGAGCAGGATGTCTGTCCAGACAAGAACGGATCTTGCATTCCGGCGCAGTTTCTCCCCCAGCCATGCCCCGGGCAATAGTCCGGCCAGAAAAATCGTGATGATCAGACCGATCTGATGATAAATATACCCAAAATAGATCTGAAAAGCGAAAACAATCATCAGTTCACATCCCATTGTCATACAACCGCTTGAAAACAGGACATACTCTTCAACATGCAGCCGGGACAGGTAGATGACCAGAATCAGGATGACGGCCCCCAGAAACCAGAACGGGGATGTGGAAAACTTTGCAAACCATTGAGTAAACATGAGACGCATCAGCCTTGGCGAATGATCGTAATTTTTTTCCGTTTTCGGATCCATCAACCGGTTCAGTTGATCCATTCGAAAGGCGGTGACATTGCCATAAAAATAATGACTGATATAATCGGTTGCTATCCCTTTCGACGATAAAAGAGATGGAATATCCCGTTGGATCTTCGAATCCGTGCAGATAAAAATGATCTTTTGTCCAGGCAGCAGCAGCACCTCCTTAAAATGGTCTGAAACCGTATTGAACAATGAAGACAGCTTCTGCCGTTGCGGTTCAGCCAGGTAATTATCATATCCGTCCATGGAAAAACTGAAAACACCATGGGGAGCCAACCTGGCTTTTACCAATTCAAAAAACCGGTTTGTGTAAAACCGATTGATCTGGAAAGTATCTGGTTCCGGAAGATTTACAATAATTGCATCATATTTTTTTCTGGTTTTCATCAGATACGCTCTTCCATCTTCGTTAATGACAGAAAGGCTGCGTGTCGGTTCCAGCAGTTTATACCGGAATAGTACAGCAGAAACCTCCGGATCAAGCTCAACATAATCGATTGAAACCGGATTGTACTTTTTCAGTTCTTTGATCATGCCGCTGGTAGCAGAGATCATCAGAACATGTTGAGGATTTTCAGTTTGAGACAGGGGATAATGAATCACCTCCTCAGCTACCGTTTCATTCTGATTATTGAACACCGGAACACCATCTGAAAAAAGGGTAACCAGACCCTCGTTCTGATGAACCTCGATCCGTCCATATCTGGATTCGCTGTAGTGCACCAG
Source organism: Desulfobacterium sp. (assembly GCA_013824585.1). Lineage (GTDB taxonomy): Bacteria > Desulfobacterota > Desulfobacteria > Desulfobacterales > SURF-7 > QZKS01. The sequence goes on from PNOB01000016.1 coordinate 22,949, forward strand.
ATCTCCGATCTGAGGTTTCAGGGAGTTGGACTCCAGAAAAACACCTCCGATAAGAATCGCCAGCACACCTCCGGCAATGGAACAATACAGGATTCTATTCCTGAGATTTTCTCTGAAAAAGGGAGCCACGGTTACGACAATAGGCAGTCCTGCAATACAGATTGCCTG
>PNOB01000017.1 GCA_013824585.1 Desulfobacterium sp.
GTATCGATAATTATGAGGGTGCTGCCTGAATGCTTTATAATATGCATTGAGTAAAAAATGAAAACAGGAATTCAACAAGGAGATCTATTTCATGCAACAGCCAGAAAGAAAGTTTTATTTGCAGGAATTTAAAGCCATCAGCCACGCAATTTCGACTTATGAGGATCTGAATCTGTTGATTAAACATCTTGCAGAAGGAACAACAAAAACATTTAATGCCAAGGGGTGCTGTATCATGCTCCTGGATGAAAAGGAGAAACAACTTTTTACGGTAAGCAGTTTTGGCATCAGTGATGAATATCTTCAAAAGGGCCCTGTATTTGTGGATGAAAAATATTCTGCAATAGTTACCGGAAAACCAGTTTTTATCAAGGATATGCAGAAAGAGAAGATCATTCAATATCCGGAAGCAGCCAAGGCAGAAGGGATTGTTTCCATGTTGTCCGTACCCATTAAATACCGGAAAGCAATATTGGGTGTCATACGGATTTATATGGGAGAAGCAAGAGCCATCCATGAGGAAGATATTGATTCTCTTCGTGTTATCGGGGTGAACCTGGGGCTTGTTATTGAGATCAATGGCCTTAAAAACTTCCTTGAAAAGGTAAAGTTGGCAATGGATTCCCTTCCTCTGCGAGTGACTCAGGAGTAATGGATGACAAACCGGGTCTTTACAGACACCACAGATTTTTTTGCCATTGATTATTGTGATATTATCCAGATCAGAGGCAAAAATTACCTTGTAAAGGGACACGAACGGGAGGAGCGGTTTGGCCTTGACGAACCCAAATTCTGGGTTAAGAAGGTAGTTGACCTGGATACGGAAGAGCGGAAGATTATCAAATTATCCTTCTTTGAAACCTTTGAAACAAATATTGGAGAGATCAGAATACAGTGTTTCCGGCATCCTGAAAAAGAGGGGGCAGTATTGAATCTTGTAAAAGAGCACCCTCATTTTATGCATGGTGCGTCATATCATGATGAAAAGGGAAATAATGTAAGGGTACTGGACATTGTCCCTGGGAAAAACTTGTTTGTATATATCGAGTCACTTGAAATGGAGCATGAGCGCTATTTTTACGAACTGCTGCCAGAAATACTGAAAAGGCTGATTCCTGCACTTCATGCTTTACAATTTTTACACATGAACGGATTTACACACGGAGATGTGAGAAACGATCATATCATCATAGAACAGGGAACAGGCAACTACGTTTGGATCGATTTTGATTATGACCATAAGCTGGTGGAAAATCCGTTCAGTCTGGATATCATGGGTGTAGGGAATATCCTGTTGTATACGATTGGAAAAGGTTTCTATAACATGAACCAGAAAGACAAGGGTGAGCTGATATATAAAGAGTTGTGCGGGATTGCAACGCCAGAGGACTTTTCGATTCTTCACAAATGGCGATTTATGAACCTGAAGAAATTATATCCATATATACCAAGTGATTTAAACAATATTCTATCGCATTTTACCGCTGGTGCGGAGATTTTTTATGAGTCTGTAAACGAAATTATTGAAGATTTGAATGAATGCATGCACTTAAAAATATTCTAACATGGGGGCCATTTTGGAAACGAAAGAAAAAAAAGTACTTGTGGCACTTAATGATTCGATGAGTTCAAAGGCTGTGATCGAGTTTATCATTCGGATGCCGTTAAGCCCTGAAACGTGGCATATTTATTTATTGCATATTTTGCGAAAATCATCTGCCAGTGAAGAGTTAATGGGTCGAAAATTTGCTGCAGAACAACCGGACAGGATGTATGAAATGCTTAAAAAGGCAAAAACAATCCTGATTCAAAACGGTTTTCGCGAAGACAAGATTGATATTCAGATTGCCGAGTATGAATATCCAACGATTACAGACGGCATCCTCGATCAACACCAAAAACAGAAGTATGACATGGTGGTGATTGGTCGGAAAAGCATGTCCAAGGCAGAGGAATTCGTATTGGGAGACATCAGTATCAAACTGATCCGGTTGCTGAAAGGGGCGGCTGTTCTGGTTGTAACATCCTGAGCTTGAAATGGAACTTATTCTTCCCATTCAAGCTACTGAAGATACATCCTTGATTGTTGTGGATAAAAACGCATTTTCCACCGTGATGAATTCCAATGCGGTGATTTCTGAACAGATCGGGAAAGCAGTTATTGAGCGACAGAAGAAGGATGCGATGAATTTTGAAGAGTCGGTTGAGATGGGGACGGATTCCCAGAAATTGATCCAAAAGATCAAGCTGTTCTTTGGCGTTTAGTTGAATGCTGAATAAAAAAAACGGGAAGTCTTTTTAAGCCTTCCCGTTTAAATAATAATGACAATACAGCGCGCTGTGTGTTTCTATGCGGTTGCTGTCTTTTTATCTCTTTCTGCCCATTCGTCATAAGCCAGGGCAACCGTTCTGTAAACCAGATGAGCCAGTTTGGAGAACGGCAGGAATGCGAACAGGTTGAATACAAAAATCAGGTGAATGAAGTACAGTGCGTAAGATAGAAATGCTGCATCCGCAAGGCGGGTCATTTCTGTCAGCATTCCGGTTACACCCAGTCCAAGAACCAGACCTAACAGGTACCAGTCCTTGTAACTGCTGACCTGATTGGTTTTGGCCATTCTTTCCTTGATCATTAAAAGTGCACCGATCACAAGCGCCACACCACCGATGTTTGCAAGCCATTTTACCGGATTCAATTGAGAATAAGGTCCATGGATCTGGAAAACATAGAGCACAACAAAGAATATGTTGGTAACGATAAAAAGGGCAATAAATGAAAACAGTACCATCATATGGGATGTTGAGCGCTCTCTGTTTTCAGTACAGTCTGAAAATTTTTTATGCTTCAGAATGTTCGGAATAATGGCAATCAGAGCCTGAACAAATTCCTTAGGATCAATGGTTTCTTTTTTGGTTTTGCCGGAAAGAAGTGCATTTTCATGGATGTCTGCGATAAACCGTTTTAACCCAAGAGCAAAAACAGTAACCACAAAACCTGCCAGAGGGATAAAAATCAAGTCCACCAGCCATGTGGAAAAGAAATGACTGTGGACAATTTGATCACCGTCCGGAGTAAAATCAAGCAGACCGGTTACAAGGCCCAGAGCAATAAAAATCATCGTGGGGATTGCAAACAGGATCGGCAGTTTTTTCGGGTCGTTTATCAGATTTCCCATAAATTTTGGTGATGCATACTCTTTAATGGCATAAGAACGGATCGCTGCAATCACATCACCGGGTTTTGCATCACGCGGGCAAAGTGCGGAACAATCACCGCATTGATGGCATAGCCAGATATCATGATTTGACACCAGCCTGTCTTTCAGACCCCAGGAAGCGGCAATCATCTCTTTTCTCGGAAACGGTTTGTTATCCGGGGAGATGGTACAGGCCACCGAACAGGTTGCACATTGGTAACATTTTTTGAGGCTCTCACCTCCCTGATTCATCACTTCTTTAATAAAATTTGAATCAGGTTCAATTAAATATTTATCAGCCATAATAATACCTCCTATTCATGGCATTAAAAAGCGTAAAAGCAAACATAGTCAATAAAACAGACACGGCAGGACTAGAATCCCTTAAACGGATTCGGGCCAAGTGCCTCAACCTCTTCCACAAATTTGTTGATGATTTGCGGAATTTTGTCATATTCATCAATGGCCACCTGGAACTGGGCAACCCTTTCCTGTTCAAGTGCGAGACTGGAGAGCGCATCACCGATTTTTTTCATTCGGATATCAGCCAGTTCGCTGCCCTTGACAAAGTGACACTGATAGTCATCCCCGTGTTTGCACCCAAGGAGGAATACTCCGTCCATACCTTGTGCCAGAGCATCCTTGATCCAGATCACGTTTACGGATCCAAGGCATCGTACCGGAATCAGCCGGACATCAGCAGAAAAATGAAGCTTGTTCATGCCGGCAATATCAATGGCAGGATAAGCATCATTTTCGCACACCAGTCCGAGAATACGGAAAGGCGGTTCATCATAATCATCTTCAGAGGGGACACCAATGGCTTTCACCTGGGAACCGATACTGTCGATGTTGTAATCCGCAAAACCGATAATTCTTTCCGGACAGGCACCCATACAGGTACCGCAACGGCGGCAACGACTTGAGTTGGGCTTGGGTGTTCCTTTTTCATCATCATCCAGAGCACCAAACGGGCATTCTTCAGTGCAGCGTTTACATTGAGTGCATCTCTGGAAGAAGAAATCCGGAAAGGTCAAATCTCCGGATCTTGGATGCACGGCAACACCGCGGTTTGAAGATTCAATACACTGAATCGCTTTCAAGGCTGCACCGGTTGCATCTTCCATGGATTCCTCCATGGTCATGCTGCGGCGGATACAACCGGCAGCATAAACACCAGTACGCTGCGTCTCATAAGGAAAACAGATAAAATTTGAATCCGTGTATTGATCAAACAAGGCATTATCACGGAAACCAGGACCCTGACGATAGGCAAGGTTGATAACCGAGTCGTCTTTGGTTACCGGAACCATACCTGCAGCCAGAACCACCATATCCGCCTTGATCTGGATTTTTTCTCCAAGAAGAGTGTTGTCGGCTTCTACGATCAGTCTGCCGCCATTGTTGGAAACACTTGCGATGGTTCCCTTGGTCAGAAAAATCCCTTCATCCTGTTGAATGGCTTTATAAAAATTTTCCTGGAGCCCAGGGGTTCGCATATGTTGATAAATCACATAGGCTTTTCCATCAGCATAATCTTCCCGAACATATTTGGCCTGTTTCAACGATACCATACTGGTTACTGCACCGCAGTAATCAAAATCGGAATCATCGTTTTTGCCAGGGCTCTGGATGAAGACTACATTTTTTGCTTCTTTGCCATCAGACGGGCGTTTGATTTTTCCTTTTGCCGCGATTTCTTCAAACTGGGCATTGGTCACAACATCCGGGGTTTTGCCGAGACCCAGGTGCGCAAAGGCGTCACCTTCAATTTTGTCCGGTCGCCAGCCAGCGGCCAAGATCACGGCACCGAATTTTTCGCCATTTGGATCAAACTGAAGGATGTCTGTTTTCCCCTGATTGTATTCCTTATAAAGTTCAGCGAGCTTCTCGACATCATATTCCTTTCCATTTGCATCCACTTTCATTTCTTTTGGCAATGGGAAAGGAACGTCGAATTCAATTTTTTCACCTGGTTTTTTCAAAGTGACCGTAAAGTTACCAGGCTCACCTGCAATACGGGCAACGATTGTACCGGTTTTTACCGTTATCTTGGGATTTGCTTGAACGGATCTGATTTTATCTCCAACAATTGGAGAAATCAGGTTTTGAAATGGCCATTCAATCGGAAGCTGTTTGCGCACCTTTGCCGCATAACCGCCAAGAACTACTTCTTTTTCAACGATAGTAACTTCATAGCCGGCAGCTGCTGCATCCAGGGCTGATGTCATTCCGGTGATGCCACCACCGATAACCAGAATTTTACGGGTAAACGCTTCCAACTTATAAGCTTCCGGAAGCTTGACCTTTTCCACCCTGGCCATACCCATTTTCACGTAATCTGCGGCCAGCATCTGAACACGATCACAATGCTCTGAACTGCCTTTTTGTTCTTCCGTAAGGGCTGGATATACTGAACGCGGATGAGACCAGACAACCTGCTCTCTCAAATTAACCCGTTCCACAATGCAGCCGTCAAATTTAAAAACATCAAAGTTGACCCGGCGGGAACAAGCTCCAATAACCATCGTATTGGTACCTTTTTCTGCAATATCCTTCTTGATCAGGCCAATTCCTTCTTTACCGCACAGGAATGGATGAGTCTGGACCGGTAGACCTTCTTCTTCCGGTACACCGCACAAGTCCTTTATATCGAGTGCATCACCGATTCCACAGCCTGTGCAGATATACACACCATATTTTTTATCCATGGTTAACCTCCTACCTCTTCACCAGGGTTTGAATCGCTTTAAGAGCCATACCGGTTGCATTCTGGTTGGATGAGACTACATCTGCCGGCTTATTGGCACAACCTGCTGCAAACATGCCGCCTTTTGAAAAGTCATTCAGAATAAAACCATCTTCCGTGCATTTCAGATCAGCAGGAAGTTTGGTATTTGCTGCAGTGGGTTGCATACCGGTTGCCAGAACCACCATATTGACGGTTTGTTTGACTTTTTCTCCGGTAACTGCATTTTCAGCAATAACGGTAATATTTCCAGTTCCTTCTTCTTCATTAACCTCAGCAACCTTGCCTTTGATCAAAAAAATATTTTTATCTTCTTTGATTTTTTTATAAAATTTTTCATATCGGTTACCTTGAGTTCTCAGATCAATGTAGAAGATATAAATTTTTGCCTCTGGATATCGTTCCCGTATATAGGTAGCCTGTTTGAGGGAGGCCATGCAGCAAATATAGGAGCAATATGGCAAGTGATTTTCATCTCTTGATCCAGCACATTGTACAAAGGCGATGGTTTCCGGTTCCTTGTTATCAGAAGGACGCAGAATTTTGCCTTTTGTCGGTCCGTTTGGAGCTGCAAGGCGCTCCATCATCATGTTGGTAATAATATTTTGGTATTGGCCGAATCCCAGATTGTCGATGCGGGTTGCATCATAGGGTTCCCAGCCGGTAGCCCAGATTATAGAGCCAACCTTCAAAGTCAATGCTTTCGGTTCCATATCAAAATTTATGGCGTCGTACTTGCAAGCTTCCTGACATTTTTTAGCATCATCTGTTCCCTTGATTTGGGGAGAAATGGTATACCGTGTCGGAAAAGCCATGTTATGCGGCAGATAGGCCGCTTTGGTTTTGTCCATTCCGAAATTGAATTCATTTGCAATTTCGGTCTGACAAGCTTCGGAACATGCACCGCAAGCGGTACAATTTTCATTTACGTAGCGCGGATTCAATTTAATGGTAACATCATAATTACCAGGTACCCCGGACACTTTTTCCACATCGGCGAGTGTAAAAATCTTTACCCTTGGATTGTCTTTGATCCGCTTAAAGTTGATTTCAAGACCGCAGGAAGGTGGACACAGCTTTGGAAAATACTGATTAAGTTGTGAAACCCTTCCGCCAAGGTATGGATTTTTTTCGACCAGGAACACTTCGTATCCGACTTCGGCAGCTTCGAGGGTCGCTGTCAGTCCACTGATCCCTCCTCCGACTACCAATATGCTTCCGCTAGCAGGGGCTGCGTTGTCTGTTGTCATGCTATCCCTCCGTGCATAAAATTATCAATTAGTCAAAAAAATATATAAGTGTGTGGTTATTTCAGGACGTCTTCCGTTGGGGCGATATCCCTCTGGCAGATGTGTCAAAATCCGTAAGAATTTTATAAATCCAAAAACCAGATAAAACCCTTAGGCATTCTGCCACGATTGACTTTGCCTTGGATATCGCCGAACATTGGAGTCAATCCAGAAATCTTCGGTAGTTAGTTAATAAAAACCTCCAGGAACCCGAAGGTGCCTGGAGGTAGATGCTATTGACGATTCATGTTCCCAACAGGTTCTGTGTATCAGGGAATAATCTTATGGTAATCAACCTTCTTCAAACTCCATTTGTTGGTAGCTTTGTCGTATGAAGAGTTCGTGAAGCAGAACCAGTTATTATCATCCTGTCCAGGATAATCTGCTTGATAGTAGAATCCCGGATAACGGGTTTCTTTCCTGAACTGAATGTGACGGAGATGAGCCTCTACAGTGTAAAGACGATGGTAGATTTCCCATGCTCTCATCAGTTCATGCAGGTCACCGGCAGCCAGTTTTTCACCGTCTTCGCGCATGGTTTCCAGAAGATCGATAACGATCTCAAGGGATTTGCTTGAAGTCTGATAGTAGGTAGCGGTACCAGCACCATACTCATGGGTGGCCTTCATCAGACGCAGAGCCATTCCGGAAGGTTTGATGTAAGCCGGGTTAATGTCATGAGCAGTTGTGTAATTACAATTGTCAAGATATGTGCGAACCGGTTTATAAACCAGGTTGACCAGTTCTTCTTTGGTCTCTTTAATGGTCGGTTTAAAACCAGCATGGTCGCGAACAAATTTAACCATTTCTTTTGCAACAATGCGGCCTTCTGCATGAGAACCAGAAGAGAATTTATGGCCGGAGCAGGCAACACCATCACCTGCAGTGAACAGCCCGACAACGGTGGTCATACGGTTGTAAATCTTGCCGGCATCGCCCCATTTGTAGCTGGCCGGAACCCAGTCTTCGTTCGGACCGGATGTCCAGATACCGCAGCAGCCGGAGTGAGATCCGAGCAGGTACGGTTCGGTCGGCATAACTTCTGAGTTTTTCTTTTCCGGCTCACAGTTCTGTGCGCACCACAAATTGGCCTGCCCACAGGTCATGTCAAGGAAGTCTTCCCATGCTTCGGACTCAAGATGTTTCAACTCTTTTTTGTCCATGGTTTTTCCAAGTTCTGCCAGAGCGGTTACTGTGTCCATGATGATCGGACCACGGCCTTCTTTCATTTCAAACAGCATCAGGTGGTTACGGAGACAGGTCGGTGTGATTGCAGCAGTTCCGTACGGAGCATATTTTTGCAGTTCTGCCTTAGCAGCATCGCTGTTTGCATAGGCTTCGCCCAGACCATTCAATGTTTTGGCCTTGAACAGCAGGAACCATGCACCAACTGGGCCGTATCCATCTTTAAAACGAGCCGGGGTGAAACGGTTTTCCATCATGGAGAGTTCAGCGCCGGCGCGGAGAGCCATGGTATAGGTAGAACCGGCATTCCATACCGGATACCATGCACGGCCTTTTCCTTCACCAACGGAACGGGGCTGATAAATATTTACCGCACCACCACATGCAACCATCATGGTTTTGCATTTGATGATGTATACTTTGTTTTCACGTACGGAAAAACCAACAGCACCGGCAATCTGTTTTGGATTGTTGGCATCGGTCAGCAGTTCAACGATGAAGCAACGCTCAAGAATGTTTTTTTCACCAAGAGCCAGTTTTGCAGCTTCGGCTACGATTCTTTTGTAAGACTCACCATTGATCATGATTTGCCATTTACCTGTTCGAACCGCTTTAGCACCAGATTTCAGTGTTCCCATTTTCTGGCCTTTTTTACCATCCAGGGTCTTCCCATCTTCGGCTTTTTTCCATATCGGGAGTCCCCATTCTTCGAACAGATGAACAGAGTCATCAACGTGACGACCTAGGTCGAAAATCAGGTCTTCACGAACAATACCCATAAGGTCGTTACGTACCATGCGTACGTAATCATCAGGACTATTCTCGCCAACATAGGTATTGATAGCGGACAGGCCTTGCGCAACAGCACCGCTTCTTTCCATGGCAGCTTTGTCACAAAGCAAAATTTTGGTATCGTCCGAAGCCCATTTTTTGATTTCAAATGCTGTACCGCAAGCAGCCATACCGCCACCCACGATTAGAATATCAACCTCTCGTTCTTCAACCTGCGGATCTCTTACGGCTTTAGTTTCACCCAAAGGTCTATTTGGTAATGCCATGTTATATCCTCCTTCTATAAAGATGTAATTTCATCATTTAATCAGTTTTCGAATCCAGTTGTAAAACGGCTTCCAGCTTAAACAGTTGCAAGCGGTTTGACCAGTTTATAGCCATCTGCTTCTTCTGTTGAAAGCAGTCCGGAATCAAGGTCTTTGCCTTTCAGATTCGGATACGCATTTGCAGCGCCTTCAGGAGTGGTTCGAATAGGGAACTTAAATCGTTTGATGAGTCCGTTTCTGAATTTACAGGTCCACATAACATCCTCGGTTCCCATCATTGGCATAATGCTGCTTCCCATGGGTACGAAGTCTGAGTATCCTCTGACTTCAACTGCCTGGGTTGGGCAGATTTTTACACAAGAAAAGCATTCCCAGCACTGATCCGGCTCTTGATTATACGCCTTCATTGCATTGGGATCTAAAACCATGAGATCATTGGGGCAAATGTACATACATGCTGTTTTATCCCCGCCTTTACATCCGTCACATTTTTCAGTAATTACAAAGCTTGGCATTGATATACCTCCTAAGTATTGCGTTGTAATGAGTATAACTTCAACTTTTATCGATTAGTTTCGGTGGAACTTGACGCTTTTTTGCACCCCCCTTCGCAACAGTGACCCGAAAAAATTCTTTTCAGGGTTTGAATATGATTATTCTCTAAAAATATTTAAGCATATGATTTATAAAAAACGTAGTGAATCCAGTTTATATCTGCGTATATGAAAGAATATTATAACCTATTGAGATTAAACTATTCCTTAATGCATGAACCCAATAACAACCTAAAACAAAGCGTTAAACTACCATCCGAAAAAATGCTTGTCAAGAACTTTTGCGCAACTAAAATCCACAGGTTATACGCAATTCCGAGGGATCGAATTTTATTCCAATATGTAGTATGATTTTTTTTTAAATAACAATATATAGTGGAATTCGAAAACGGATATTGTCTTTTTATGGATTCCACTGTCGAAAGCCATGCATCAAATCCATGTCGAAGCTTAATCAGCAGCAGTTTTATAGTAATGGATTTTTTTTGATGTCAGTGGTAACAAATAATGAACAGAGACTTTAGAGCCTTTCAAATTGAAAGGATATGTATCAAAAGATAATTGAATATGCAATAGAGAAGGAATAAAATGAACGATGAAATGACTCCAGTATGTCTTGATGATACCTTTCAGTTTTCCTGTAACAAAGAAGTGCCCTGCTTCAATGAGTGCTGCCGGGATCTGAACCAGTTTTTAACGCCATATGATATATTGCGCCTGAAAACCGCCCTTGGAATGACATCAACTCAATTTTTAAAAGAATATACCCTGAATCATATGGGACCGGAATCCGGACTTCCGGTCGTGACACTGAAACCGGCAGATCATAAAGAGCTTATCTGCCCTTTTGTTACAGCAGATGGCTGTCGTGTCTACAAAGACAGGCCTGGATCTTGCCGGACGTATCCTCTTGCAAGGCTTATATCCCGATCACGAGAAACAGGGCAGATTACACAGCACTGGGCATTGATTAAAGAAGCCCATTGTCAGGGATTCCGGCAAAACAAAACAATGGTCATCAGGGATTGGATACAGACTCAAGAGCTGCTTATTTATAATGAGATAAATGATCTTCTCATGGAGATTATCAGCTTAAAAAATCAACGGAAACCAGGGCCACTGGATATAAAGTCGAGACATCTTTTTCATATGGCATGTTATGATCTGGATAATTTTAAGAGCCATATTTTTGAAAAAGGACTCCTTGATGGACTAGATCTGGATGCAGATCAACTGGAATCTTTACACGATGACACCACCTTACTCCGGTTTGGTTTAGAGTGGCTGAAGGATAGGCTTTTTAGTTGAAGGATGCTTTACATGCAAGAAAAAAGGGTGGCCTTGGTATTGGGAGCGATCAGAGGAATTGGCAAGGGTATCGGGCTTGCCCTTGCAAAGCAGGGGATACGAGTTGCCCTGACATATTATGATTGGGAAGACAGTCTTGAAGAGATGAAAGTGGATTTCCAATCTATTGGTGAGGGGCACCTTATTTTAAAGGTGAATCTCTTGGACCTGGACAGTATTCCAAAATTATTGGAGAAGGTTATCGGGTATTTTGGCAGACTGGATATTTTGATAAACAACATTGAGAGAGGTGGATGGCCGGTTGTCCATGGTCCGTATCGTAAAGATCAATGGGATCTTGAACTTTCCACGACACTTCGGGCAAAACAGTGGGTATTTGAGTCAGCCTTTCCGCATCTTAAAAATTCCGGTAATGGGCTGATCATCAATTTTTCCTCTATTGCAGGGATTGTTGGAAGGTCCGGGCCAGCCAGTCTCATTTTTAATGAAGGATATTCTGCTGCCAACCGGGGTATTTCCCTGTTAACCGAAACCTGGGCAAGGCTTGGCTCTCCGGAGATCAGGGTAAATGAAATTATGCTTGGATTTATGGAAACGAGGCACGGGGAGAACACCAGGGGATGGGGACTTCTGACGGAAGATCAGAAAAAAGCGATTCTTGATCATACCCTTTGTGGCCGGATTGGAAAAATTGAGGATGTTGTTAAGGCTGTTTTGTTTATGATCAACGACGCACCTTTTCTGACAGGCGCGGTTCTTCGTCTTGATGGAGGCTATGTGCTTGGAGGAGAAAGGGTTTTGCCGATGCCGCAAGGGGTCGTTTGAGACTTTTTTTCTTCAATGAGTGCAATCGTCATTGGTTTCAGTCAGAAGCATGAAGTATCAGGAAAGAAACAATTCAAGGATATCCTTTTCCTGTTCTTTTTTGACCGAAATATCTTCTATATACTGATTCAGTAATTTTTTGCTTAGATCCAGGCCGTTCAATTTACCGGTATGAATGATTTTAGAAAATTCAACTTCCCTGTTCCCCTCTTTATAGTCATGGCTCTGAACCATATGTGAGAGGAAATTGGCTACATGAACAATGACAGGGAATAGTCGGTTTTCATCGGCCTTTTCTGGCTGATGATGGAAACCAACCGCCTTGATCAGATTTTCAGGAAACATCCACCGCATCAGCAGACTCATACCGATTTGATCATGGGTGATTCCGATTATTTTTTTTTCAGCCGTTGCAGTATTCATCGGGAATGGATCGGATTCACGAACGATCATCTCAAAATCATGGGGCATTACCATTAAAAGCACAAGCTTTCCAATATCATGAATCAGTCCGGCAACGAAAAAATCATTGCTGTCTTCAGAAAGGTCATTTGAAATAATTTTCGAGGCAAGACCACATAAAAAAGAGTGTTCCCAGAATTCATTAATCCGAAAGGCACTGTTGGATTGAATTTTTTTAAAACTGTTGAATACAGCCTTGGATAATACAATATTTTGGATTTCAGCAAATCCGATAACCATGAGCGCCTGCTTCAGAGAACTTATCTTTCTCATCTGTCCGAAAAAGGCAGAGTTCGAAATTTTCAAAATTGCAGTGTGGAGTGCCAGATCTGGTCGGATTGCATCAATCAGGTCTTCAACTGTGCTTTTCGGATCAGCCTTGATTTTCAAGACATGACTCACAACAGAAGGAAGGGATGGGAAGGACTTTATTTTTGCGGAAAGCTCAGCAATTTTTTGATTTTCTGGTTCGTTCATGGATTTTATCAATGGTCTTATGGAAAAATAAGGGTAAGGAGATGCTTTATTTGGAATCAATTATAGGCGAATGGTTGCTGGGTGTCAATCATTTGATTGCGAGGCAATGGACAACGTATGCAGCTTTTAAAGAATTTTCAATTCCATTGATTATCGTATTTGGATCTGCTTTGATTTAATTCCAAATAAGTATAATTTTACCCATGAAAATCCAAATTTCATCAAACGGACGTCATCTTTTTGAATCTGCTTCAGGAGTTGGGCTTTTACCTTATACCGCTTCAGAAAACTGCTTTGGAAAACAAAATTTCGAAATTCATCTATATTATAGGTGGACATAAAAGCCATTTTCCCTTGCTTCCCGTCAGGTCCTTCTTTTCCCCAGGGGTCATCCTGGAACAGCTTTTTTATCTGAGCCCACTCGGCCGTCATTTTATTATATTCGACAGCATCCTGATCAATAGCCCATTCATGCGGTGTTAACTGTTGATGTTCATGCTGGCCAAGGCAGAAATCCGGGGGACGGAAAAAGTGAATGAGTTTTTTTGTTTTCCTGTTTTCATCAGAAGATAAGATCCCTTGCTCCAGAGGAAAGGTACGGCATGAGTCCGGTCGATCCAGATATACGGAACACCCTTTGACAGTTAAATAGGGACATGTCCGTTCTTCATTTTCAGACATTTTCAACAAAACAGATGGAAAATGATTCTCTGGCCGTAAAACAATATCAACAAAACTGTCCAGAAATTGATCTGAGGTTATATGAAGGTGATTTTTCAAACGAATGACATCATATGGGTACAGATATAGATTCAGGTTCCTGCAACATTGATTAAAGCAGGTGAGATCTGGATGGCAACGGAAGGAAAAAGTGTCATTTTCGGCCAACTGAGAACCGGGGAGCTCATCCAGTTTTTTGATGTCTATGGATTTCATGTTAGTCAACCAGCATTTGAGCAATGGTTTTTTTGAATTTTTCTTTAATTCCGAGTTTTTGTTTCATATCTTTTTCCAGATTCGCCATGGATACATAGAACGGTGTCCTGTCAAATGGGAGGCACTGTTTTTTTTCACATTGAATTTCGAAAGTTTTACATCCTGTTCCAAAGACAGTCTGTTTTCCCGGGAAATTCAATTCATGTGGAATTCCGTGCATCCTGCAAATCATGGGGCGATGGTTGTAAATCAGGCATATGCCTTTACTGTTCAGCGGGCACATAAGGTGAACCTGATTTCCTTGCTGGATTGCTGAGATGGCCTTTTGATTTACTTCATGGGCTTTGTTGTATAAGGATGCCAAAAGGGTAGAATCCAGTTCGCTGATCCCTTCCAGAATATAAAAATATTCCAGATGGGTATGGTGAAAAAAATGGGTCATACAACAATTCTCATCACACCCTTTGCAGTGAAAATTGTAATGGCTGGATGATTTAAGGTACGCGTGATCCATGTCCGCAAAGATGACTGCTAACCGATTCAAAAAGGGGAATAAGATTTTACGTTTTTCAGGGTTGGATTTCATAGGAATAAAAAATTATACCAAAGGGGATGGGAGAAAAAGCTTTTCATATAAATTCATTGCATAACGGTCTGTCATACTGGCAATAAAATCACAGACAACTCTATCCATTGGTTGATCTTTTGAAATTTCATCCATTTCCATGATGATCAATTGAGTTTTAAACTGATCTTCATTTTCCATAAAATAGGAATATAGCTCTGAAAGAATTTTTTTTGCCTTTAAAAATTCAGTATGAACCTGAGGAGATCTGTAAACATTATCAAATAAAAATTGTCGGAGTTTCAATATGGCAGATAAGATTTTATCGCTCATCTGTAATGTAATTTCACCATCTTTTCCTTTGCTGGAAAAGACGATATCCCGGATCATGTTGGTTGCTCTTTCAGAATGAGTATGTCCCAGTACGCTGGTACAGGATTGTGGAATCTGTTCCGGCTTGATGACACCACTTCGAACCGCATCGTCCAGGTCATGATTCAGATAGGCCAGGATATCTGAAATTCGGACAACACAACCTTCTGTTGTGGAAGCCATGTCTTTTGGCTCTTGAGGGATAATATCTCCAAATCCTTTTGAGTGTTTCAGGATTCCATCTCTCACCTCATAGGTCAGGTTGAGTCCTTTTCCTTTGTTTTCTAAGTAATCCACAACCCTTAAGCTTTGGTCGTTATGAGAAAATGCAGGCGAATAAATTTCTTTCAGTGCGATTTCACCGCCATGCCCAAAGGGAGTGTGTCCGAGATCGTGTCCCAGTGCGATTGCTTCTGCCAGATCTTCATTGAGCCGCATGGCTCGTGAAATGGTTCTGGCAATTTCAGCAACCTCCAGGGTATGGGTTAATCTGGTACGGTAGTGATCTCCAAGGGGGGATAGAAAAACCTGGGTTTTGTGTTTTAATCTTCGAAAAGCATTTGAATAGACGATTCGGTTTCTGTCCCGTTGAAAGGCAGTTCGTATAGGGCATGGATCTTCAGGGACTAACCGACCGCGGGACTCGGAACTTTTACAACCTGCAGATGCAAGAAAACTTTCTTCTCGTTTTTCAAAATCGCTTCGAATCGACATAATTACGTTTCTATTAATATTACAAACCAAATAAAAAGATAATCAGAATAGCAAATATTTCTGTTATTCATAGCTTCAAATGTTTGTAAAGAACTATTTGTAGCTTTACATCTATTATAGTATTCTCTACAGAAATACAATCAGTATCCATTTTGATGGATGCTTTGGTGTTTTTGTTTACAAATTATAACCAAATGGATGTAATGAAATGGCTGGCCATCATTTAGTATTGGGGACACTGACCGATTATCTTTCGGGTGAGTTACTGGAGGATACACATGATGAAAGGTATCGGCAGAAAATATCCAGACTGCTTGTGGAAGAAAAGGAGTATCATAAATCCGATATCATTTCTCGGTATCGTCTTGTTCTTCAGGCCGGCAGTCGAAAGGCAGCCATTTCGTTAGATTTTTTGATAGCGTTATTGAATAGAAAATGTATGTTGATCAAATATGCTCCTGGGTCACTTGTAACAAGACGCAGGCCAACTATTGCAATTTCAAGGCTTGTTTCCAGATTTCAGATTCCAATTGTCGTGGTCACAAATGGGATGGACGCTGAAATTGTGAATGGTTCAACCGGGGATGTAATCGGTAATGGTCTGAATACAATACCAAGCAGAGATCATCTTCTGAAGATTCGAAAAACCCATCAATGGAATAAAATTTCACGAGACCGGGCGGAGATGGAATCCAGAATTGCCTTTGCATATGAAGTGGATGATCGTTGTCCGTGTGATGACAGTATTTGCAGGATATCGGAATAGTAGAAAGTTTATTACAACAAAGATCGGATATGAATTCGAATGAGTGACAGTTAAAAAACTCAGGCATACGATAGGGGGAATCATATGCGCGAAGAATATTTTATGGAAATCGCGATCGCACAAGCAGAAAGAGCACTTTTGGGAGGTGAATTCCCGGTAGGGTGTGTGATTGCAGATGAGAAAAAAGTGATTGCAACAGGGGTGAGAAAGGGTACGGCTGGTAGCGCGTTAAATGAAGTGGACCATGCCGAAATGGTCGCCCTGAGAAGCCTCTGTGAGCAAAAATTACCGATAGAGAAAAAGGAATTAACAATATACAGCACAATGGAGCCATGTCTGATGTGTTTTGGTGCAATCATTTTGAGTGGAATTCAAAAAATAGTATATGCATATGAGGATGTAATGGGCGGTGGTGCAGGCTGTAATCTGGTAGATCTGAAGCCACTGTATCGTGATGCAAGGATTACGATTGTTCCAAATATTCTTCGTGAAAAAAGTCTTTTGTTATTTAAAAAGTTTTTTAATAACCCAACCAATGAGTATTGGAAAAACAGTTTTTTAGCCCAGTATACCCTTGACCAATAATACTTATAAATTCGTTTGGTTGACTTGAGTAGTAAATTGTTTTATGGTCAAAAAAGATGATACGGAGGTAAAAAGTAATTTTTTTGTTATTTAAATATGAAATAAATCTATTCGTTAATGGGTATCTCGGGTTCGGGTTTCAAAAACGATATGAATAAAAAACAAATTGTTGTGCAAATAAACGAAATTCTGGATGAGATGTCAAGAGATCGACTCCTTGTACTCCTGAAGCAACTAAAAAAAACACCATCAAAATGGAAGAGGAAATACCCGAGGCAAACATGTTCCATCTCTGTTGATTTTGACACACACGATTATTCCAGCGAAAAGCCAATAAAAAATCTAAGTGCAAATGGAGCCTATATTGAGGCTGGGGAATCATTTTCAATCGGCCAGCAGATTGTGATATGGGTAACGATACCAGGAGAAAAATTATCACCGCTAAAAATATCAGCGGTTGTTGCACGGAGGGATCGAAATGGTGTGGGTGTCAAATTTCAAAATTTGTCTCAAAAGGAGAAAGAGCTGTTAACTTGTTTTGAAAAATTGGATAATGCTTGAAATTCTGGGATCAATCCTAACCAGGTATTGTTATAATAAAACGTGTTTTTTTTCTATTCGAGATTGTATTCATTTTGTTCTTGCATTTATTTATTTATCTATATAGATTGTCGGCTTATTATAAATTGCAAGGTATTGCGGCATTATGACCGGATTTCAGCAATTTGTTTCACAAAAAACGATGAGGAGGTGCTGGTATAAAAAGACCAAAGCAGAGCAGTATTAAGGTAAATGTTAATAGAAATATCCGAGCAAGGGAAGTTAGGGTCATTGATCCTGATGGCAACCAGTTAGGTGTTCTTGCTATCCATAAGGCACTTGCAGCTGCGGGTGACTTTAATCTTGACTTGGTAGAGGTGTCACCAACGGCAACTCCACCAGTATGCAAGATAATGGATTATGGTCGATATAAGTATGAGATAACGAAAAAGCAGCAAGAGGCAAAAAAGAAACAGAGCTCCTTTCAAGTGAAGGAAATTAAATTACGGCCGAATACAGAGACACATGATCTGGAAACCAAACTTGGACACATAAAAAAATTTCTTGGCAAAAAGGACAAGGTCAAAGTAACGGTTGTTTTCAGGGGGCGTGAAATTACACTATCTCAGCGAGGTCGTGATCTTTTGGAGCAGATTGCAAAAGAAACAGAAGATCTGGCTGTTGTGGAACAATATCCGAAATTTGAAGGGCGTTCGATGATCATGACCCTTTCGCCGAAATAAACTTTTGGATTAATTTTCTGTTTAAATACATTCCTCGAGTGGCGTGATGCGATAGTTTCGGTATTCACGCCATCTGTATTTGTATAAGGCGGCTTTTCTTTATCTGCAAATAGTATCCTTATCACGAATAATATTTACAGGTTATAAAGTTTCCTGGAAAAAATGTTATGATGAGACTATGGTGATCATGCAGTTACAGAAGGTTTTTTAAATAGAAAGAAGTCCGCATGGATGGTGCGGTAATAGATTCAAGGAGAAAATGAACATGCCAAAAATAAAAACAAACAGGTCTGCGGCCAAGCGTTTCAAGAAAACAGGGACCGGGAAATTTGTGTACCGGAAATCACATGCCAGTCATATTCTGACAAAAAAAACCACCAAAAGGAAACGGTCTCTCAGGAAGGGGCACATAATTGACAAAGCAAACGTAAAAGAAATCAAGCTCCTCCTCCCCAATGGATAGTGGGACTAATATGTTATTTTATAATCAGTTTTTCATTTAAAGTCTGCATTAGGAGAATAATTATGCGAATAAAAAGAGGCTTCAAAGCAAGAAGGAGAAGGAATAAGGTCTTGAAACTCGCCAAAGGATTTCGAGGCGGTCGGAGCAAGCTGTTTCGCACAGCCGCGGATTCTGTTGATAAGGCGCTGATGTATGCATTTCGAGATCGAAGGGTACGAAAACGGGAGTTCAGACAACTCTGGATCGCGAGAATAAATGCTGCAGTTCGAATGAATAATATGTCTTATAGCAAGTTCATTCATGGTCTGAAACTAGCTGATATTGTAATTGATCGCAAAGTTCTGGCAGATCTTGCCATATCCGATCCATCTGGATTTTCAGAAATCGTTGCGCTATCGGCAAGACAATAACGTTTTTCATCTATCGTTTTTTAAATAATCTCCACGGTTCCGCCGGGCAGGTTGTTTGCCGGAAAATGGGATTGCATGAAAAGTTGACTGAGTATATTTGTGGAAAATACAATAGAACAGATCAGGGAGGATGCACTGGCTGAGCTTGCAAATGCCTCCAGTGTAGATGAGATTAAGGCGCTTTCTGTAAAATATGTTGGCCGAAAAGGGCGTATTACGCTGTTTTTAAGAAATATATCAAGCTTGCCGAAAGAGCTGCGGCCATCTGCAGGACAAGAAGCGAATTTAATCAAGCAGCTTGTTGAGGAGAGAATTAAAGAAGCACTTCAGCGGATAGAAGGTTCGGATTTAAATTCAACTGATTATATTGATGTATCCCTTCCCGGACGTGCTGCCATTCCAGGCATACTTCATCCGATTTCACAGATTAATCAACAGATTAGCAACATATTCAAACGGCTAGGATTTGATATTGCAGAAGGGCCGGAAATTGAGACAGATTATTATAATTTTGAGGCCCTCAATTTTCCGAAAAACCATCCAGCCAGGGATATGCAGGATACATTCTTTGTTTCCGATGACATTGTGCTTCGGACTCACACCTCTCCACTTCAAATCCGTATCATGGAAAAAAAGCATCCTCCGATCCGGGTCATTATGCCTGGTAAGGTTTATCGATGCGACTCAGATCTTACTCATACTCCCATGTTTCACCAGGTTGAAGGCCTTGTTGTAGACAAGAATATTGGATTCAGTGATTTAAAAGGAGTTTTGACAACGCTTGTCCATCAGATTTTTGATGAAGAGATATCACTCCGATTTCGACCCAGTTTTTTTCCGTTCACCGAACCCAGCGCAGAGGTTGATATTCTCTGTGTAATATGCAGAGGCAAAGGGTGCCGTGTTTGTTCACAGACTGGATGGCTTGAGGTTCTTGGCTCAGGAATGGTTCATCCTGCGGTATTTGAAAATGTTAACTACGATACTTCCCAATACTCGGGTTTTGCTTTTGGTATGGGAGTGGAACGAATAGCCATGTTAAAATATGGAATTGATGACCTCAGAAAGTTTTTTGAAAATGATTTTCGATTTTTAAGGCAGTTTTAAAATGAAATTCAGTTTAAGCTGGTTGAAGGAATATATACCCATTGAGATGACCCCAAGCGATCTTGTAGAAGGATTGACCATGATCGGTTTGGAAGTGGATTCTATATCGGATCGATACGCCTATTTGGATAGCGTTCTAATTGGTCGGATTGTAGAAATTACACCTCATCCCAATGCAGAAAAATTAAAAATCTGTCTTGTTGATATTGGGACTGAAACGCTAACAATTGTCTGTGGCGCTCCGAATGCCACAGTAGGCATGATAACGGCATGTGCCTTGCCGGGGACTGTTTTTCCAGGTGGGAAGGTACTTGAAAAAGGTTTGATCTGCAATCAGGAATCGTTTGGAATGCTGTGCAGTGAAGCAGAGCTGGGGATCGGATCGGATTCTGACGGGATTGTTTCATTGCCATCGGATGTTGATGTTGGACAAAAGCTTGCAAGTGCACTCAAACTTTCCGATATGGTTTTTGAGGTTGATCTCACACCCAACCGGCCGGATTGTCTGGGTATCATCGGTATTGCTCGGGAGATTGCAGCTATGCAGGGCAGCAGCCTGAAATACCCTGGTATCGATGCATTTTGTGCTGGATCTTCGATTTCCGAATACACATCGGTAGAGATTAAAAATCCAGATCTTTGCCCTAGATATTCAGCTGGGCTCTTGTCTGGTATTTCTGTGGGACCATCTCCTTTCTGGCTTCAGGACAGGCTTCTTTCCATAGGATTGAGACCGATTAATAACCTTGTGGATGTCACCAATTTTGTAATGATGGAAACCGGTCAGCCTCTTCATGCATTTGATTTTGATACACTATCTGAGAAACGAATTGTTGTGAGAGCTGCTGAAAAAGGAGAAATTTTCACGACCCTGGACAACAAGGAACGGAATCTTTTGCCAGGCATGTTATTAATTTGCGACGCAGAAAAACCCATTGCATTGGCTGGTGTCATGGGAGGGGTGAATTCTGAAATCAGTCAAAAAACAGTCAATGTTCTCATTGAAAGTGCTTGTTTTCAACCGAGCTCCATTCGAAAAACATCAAAGACACTTGGCCTGAATACAGATGCCTCTTATCGTTTTGAGCGAGGTGTTGATCCCAGAGGTACGGTATTTGCTCTGAAAAGAGCCGCACTTTTAATAAAGGAAGTCGCTGGAGGTCAAATTGTGGCTGGGGTTGTGGATGCGCATCCTATTCCGGTTGCAGAACAAGTTATTGCCATGAGTACAAAAAATACCAATCGGCTGCTTGGAACGAACCTTGATCAGGAAACAATGTCAATACATTTAAAATCAATTGATTTTTCAGTAAAAAAAATAAATGAGGACATCCTTGAAGTTACAGTTCCCACTTTTCGAGTTGATGTTTCAAGACATGAGGATATCGTGGAGGAGGTCGCCAGACTTTCTGGATACAATAATATTCCAACGACATTTCCCCTGATACCGGCAGCAATCAAACCTCTTTACAAACAGATTACAATTAAAGATCGAATCAAGGATTTACTTATTGGTTTCGGTTTTACCGAGGCAATCAATTATAGCTTTATCAAACGTTCGGCTGTTGATCAACTGAGACTGAGACCTGAGGATTCCAGAAGATGTGTAGTAGAGATATTGAATCCTTTGTCAGAAGATCAAGCGGTGATGAGAACCTCCTTGATACCCGGTCTTCTGGATACCATGCATCGAAATATATCATGGCAGACAAAAAATTTAAAATTGTTTGAAATTGGAAGAGTTTTTTTAAATACCCAGAGAAAAAATATACAACCACATGAAATTGAATATCTTTCCTGTTTATGGACGGGCAAAAGAGTTGAAAATTCATGGCATGGGAGTAACCTGGATTGTGACTTTTATGATTTAAAGGGTGTGGCAGAAGGATTGCTGAAGGCATTGCGATTGGAAGGGATTCAGTTTACAGCCCTTCCCTCAGAGAATTGCTGTTATCATAAATCAGGACATGCGGCTTCAATTTATGCAGCCGGAGAGCTTGTTGGAACGATTGGGGAAGTCCACCATGAAGTGTTGAGTAATTATAATCTCAAACAGACGGCCTTTATTATGGAATTGGATCTTGATTTATTGATCACGCGAATCCCTGGGAACAAGACATATAAACCCTTGCCAAAATATCCTCCGGTTTCAAGAGATATTACCATTGTCGTAGATCACGGCATTGAAGTGCAGTCTGTTATTGAAACTCTTGAAAAAATGGATGAAAAGATTCTTGAAAATGCAGAATTGTTTGATGTATATGTAGGTGAAAATATCCCTGAAAAGAAAAAAAGTTTATCGTTACGGCTGACGTATCGATCCACTGAAAGAACGCTGGAAGATGATGCTGTAAATAAGATTCACAGCAAGATTTCAAGGATGCTCATAAAAACCTTTAGCGCAACGTTACCCTAAACGCTTTGCTATATGATGGGAAATGAATCCGGCAGTTGTATGGAAAAATCGGAAAATGCAAAACTCACTATACCGGATAAACTCTATTTCAGAATTGGGGAAGTTAGCAATTTGACAGGCCTGGAGGCCTATGTTCTTCGATTCTGGGAGACTGAATTTAAAGGAATCAACCCCAAACGAACTGAATCAGGACAGCGCCTGTATCGCAAGGAAGACGTTGAACTGATTTATCAGATCAAACATCTTCTTCA
>PNOB01000018.1 GCA_013824585.1 Desulfobacterium sp.
AGTAAAATAAAAGAGTTGAATGAAAAAGCTTTCTATTTGGAAAATCGTTTAAACCGTTTGGCCAGCTCTGAAGAAAAACTTAAATTTGAAATAGAACAGGAAAAAATATATAAAGAAAAAATTAATAGAATAAGTGCCTCCTTTTCTACTGATGAAGGAAAGGCCTTGCTGGATGGTAATAATGTATTAATTCGTTTATATGGGCTTAACTTTCCTTCTGGAAAATCAGATATAAAACCTCAATTTTTTGGTCTTTTATCCAAATTAAAAAATGCTTTTTCAGAATTTTCAGATTGTTTAATAACTATAGAAGGTCACACTGATTCCATTGGAAGTGACTCAATTAATCAAAAGTTATCAGAAGACCGAGCAGAAGCTATCCGGCAGTATATTATAGCCAACTCAAATATTTCATGGGATCGCATCAAAGCAACAGGCTACGGAGAAACCCGACCGGTTGCAAGCAATGAAACACCAGAAGGACAGGCAAAAAATCGTAGGATAGATGTTGTTATTCAACCAATTTTAAATTAAATAAAAACCGAATATAGAATGTTCATAACATACGAGTTATAAACATCCTTTTATTTTACAGTTCATAATCAATCTTTAATCCAATTTTTCTTGCTATCTTTATCTATACTTTTTTATATAATATTTTTATATAAAATCAAAATATTATATAGTTATTAATTATATTAACAGCCCATATGGATATTATGATAGTATATATATAAAAAAATAAATCAAAGATTTTTGATAAAAAATTTTTATATTGATATTTTATCAATATGTGACTATTCATAAAACTTCAAATCAGCGTCTTTTCTGTAATAAGACAAATTTCACTGAGTTCTATTTAAAATTAATTATAATTTACAGGGAAAAGTATGAAATTTAAAATTAGGAAACATGATATTTTAAATGTATTATCCAGAGTGCAGGGTATTACAAGTAGAAAGAGTAACTTAGCAATTACAGAAAATATTCTTATTCAATCAAGAGATAATAAAATTTATATAGCTGCTACTGATTTGGAAACCGGTTTTGAAGGTAATTATGTTTCAGATATTGAATCAGATGGTATTATTACAATTAATTCAAAGAGAATATATGAAATTGTAAAAAATTTTCCAAATGACGAAATTAATATTGAAGAATTGAATAATAAAATGCTGAAAATTGGAAATGAAAGTGTTTTATATCATATATTGGGTTTGAATGCTGATGATTTTCCTGAGATTCCTAAAGTTGATGAAGATGTCACTTTTATAAGTCTGAATTCAAATGGCTTAAAACAGATGATTGAAAAAACAATTATGATTCATGCTTCATCTGAAGAAAAAAGAGCCCATATTCTTGGTGTAAAACTTGAGTATATAGAAGAAGATAATAAACCGATTTTAAGGATGATTTCAACAGATGGAAAGAGATTATCGAAAGCCGATTGTTTTGAAATTAGTGAGAAATTCAATAATTTTGAAAATAGTACAGTTCTGATTCCCAAAAAAGGATTACAAGAGGTTATTAAGTTTCTGGAATCAGAAGGAAATGTTAAAATTGGAGTAAAAAATAATAATTTTATAGTGAAAAAAGAAAATGAAACAATTATAATTAATCTTTTAGAAGGAAATTTTCCTGAATATGGTGATATATTGTCAGTGGGAGATGATAAGATTGTCGAGGTTGAAAAAAATTCTTTTCGAATGATGTTGAAAAGAATGTCCATTTTAACTTCAGAAGACTATAAGGGTGTTATTTTCCGGTTTGAAGATAATAAATTGACAATAAGGGCTGCGAACCCCGATTTGGGAGAATCAAAAGAAGATATGAATATTCAGTTTAAGAGTACTCCCATAGAAGTAGCTTTTAACCCTCAGTTTTTTATAGACACATTAAATTTTATTGATAAAGAAAAAGTAATTTTAAGAATTATTGATGATGAGCATCCCTGTTTTATTCATGGAGAGAATGATAAATCTTTTATAAGTGTTATTATGCCGATGAAAATATAATGGAAAATGTATATAACGAAAATAGCATAGATGTATTGGAAGGACTGGAACCGGTTCGACTGAGACCTTCCATGTATATTGGAAATGTGGATGTTGAAGGACTTCATCATCTTGTTTATGAAGTTGTGGATAACAGTATTGATGAAGCAATGGCTGGATATTGTGATATCATCAAAGTAATTATTCACACAGATAATAGTGTAAGTGTCGAGGACAATGGAAGAGGTATTCCAGTAGGCATTCATGAGAAGGAAAATGTGCCTGCTGTTGAAGTTGTTATGACCAAACTTCATGCAGGTGGAAAATTTGATAATGACTCCTATAAAGTATCAGGTGGTCTTCATGGTGTAGGAATATCAGTTGTAAATGCATTATCAAAATTATTAGAAGTTGAAATTTACTTCAAAGGTCAGATTTATTATCAGACCTTTGAAAAAGGAAAAAAGACATCAGAACTTAAAATTATTGGAAATACGGAAAAGAGGGGAACGAAGATTCATTTTTGTCCTGATTTTGAGATTATGAATCAAAATGATTTTAGTTTTGATGTTTTAAATAAACGACTTCGCGAATTAGCTTTTTTAAATAAAGGTTTAAATATCGTTGTTGAAGATGAACGTACGGATGAAAAAAGTAATTTTTTTTATGAAGGAGGTCTTTTTTCATTTATACAATATATCAATCGATCCTACACTCCGCTTCATGAGCCAATCATTATATCAGGTGAAAAAAATGATATTCAGATTGAATTGGCAATCCAATATAATGATACTTTTATAGAACGTATTTTTTCCTTTGCAAACAATATAAATACAACAGAAGGCGGATTTCATTTAATTGGTTTTAAGGCAGCTTTAACTCGAACCATTAATCAATATGCCACGAATAGTAATGTTTATAAAAATTTAAAAGTTAAAATTGGTGGGGACGATGTTCGAGAAGGACTATCGGCTATTATTAGTGTTAAATTAAAGAATCCACAGTTTGAGGGTCAGACCAAAACAAAATTGGGAAACAGTGAAGTCAAAGGACTTGTGGAATCCCTGGTCAATGATTCTTTAAGTTCTTTTCTTGAAGAAAATCCAAATATTGCAAAAATTCTAATCGAAAAAGCTTCGGATGCAGCCCGAGCAAGGGATGCAGCCAAAAGAGCCAGAGATCTTGTACGAAGCAAAGGATCATTACTTGATTCAACCTTACCGGGAAAATTAGCTGAATGCCAATATACTGATCCAGCTGATCGGGAGTTGTTTTTGGTTGAAGGTGATTCAGCCGGAGGATCTGCAAAACAGGGGAGGGATAGAAGATTCCAGGCTATTCTGCCATTAAAAGGGAAAATACTAAATGTTGAAAAAGCCCGTTTTGACATGATTCTCCGAAGTGAAGAAATTAAAAATATGATTACCGCATTGGGCACCGGTATTGGCACTGAAGAATTTAGAATCGATAAAATTAGATATCATAAAGTTGTCATTATGACCGACGCCGATGTTGATGGATCTCATATTCGTACATTGCTTTTAACCTTTTTCTATCGTCAAATGCCAGACTTAATTAAGAATGGATATTTATATATTGCTCAACCCCCGCTCTACAGAGTCAGTAAAGGAAAAGGTGGTATTTATCTGAAAAATGAAATCGAATTTAAAGATCATATACTGAAAAGGGTATGTGAAAAAAAAATATTACAGATTAATAAAGACGACCGTATACTTTCAGAGCATGAATTATATCTTCTGATGGGAGATTTATTTGAGTATCTTGAAAGTCTTGATACACATAAAAAAAATGGTGTGGATCCAGAATTTGTTGAAATACTGATTCAAGAAAACATACGAGATAAAGAATTTCTTCAAGAAGAAGAAAAAATAAAAAGACTGAAAGATGTATTTTCAGATCGTGGTTATCGGGTTGAAGATATAGTATGGAATGAGGAAAGAAAAATATTTGAACTTATGGTTCATCCATCAGAAAAAAAACAGCTTGAAACAGCAAGATCAAACTATAAATCTATTAAAATTGGCAGGGGATTTATTCATTCTAGTTTATATCAAAAATGTCTAATTCTGAGTGATAAAATTTCCAGGTTTGATTTTCCTCCATTTACTGTCCTTAATCGCGAATCTGAATCAGATGCTAAAATATATCAGAATAAAAAAGAACTCTGTAAACACTTAATAGAGGATGGAAAAAAAGGGATAAACATTCAGAGATATAAGGGTCTTGGTGAAATGAACCCAGATCAGTTGTGGGAAACAACAATGGATCCAAAAAAGAGAACAATGTTACAGGTTAACATTGAGGATGCAGCAGAAACAGATGAAATTTTTACACTGCTCATGGGAGATGAGGTTGAACCAAGAAGAAATTTTATCATTCAAAATGCCCTTCAGGTAAGTTCTCTCGATATTTGATGAAAATTTCGCTTTTGATCGATCACTTTCCGTATGGTTTCAGCTATTTTATTTTTAGTAACTGGTTTGAGAAGGAAAGCTTTAAAACCAAGATCGATTGCTTTTTGAGGGTTTATGGCTGTGCTAAATCCGGTACATAAAATAATGGAAGTTTCAGGAGCTATTTTAAAAATCTTTTTTGCCAAGGCAACTCCGGTAAAATCAGGCATGGTCATATCCGTTATAATAACATCAAACGGATGTGACTCAGATTGAAAAAATTCCAACGCTTGAGTTCCATTTAATGCAGTGCTTACTTCATACCCAAGTCGTTCCAACATTCTTCTGGCAGCATCAACAATTGCTTTATCATCATCCACAAATAGGATTTTTTCATGATTGGTTGAGATCAATTGTGTTTGGGGAAGGGTGCCTTGAAGTTTTTTTTCAATACAAGGTAAAAAAATATTAAAAACAGTTCCCTTTCCATAATTACTCTGTACGGTAATGGCGCCCCCATGATTTTTGACAATGCCATGAACTACAGATAATCCCATTCCTGTTGATTTATTCTCTGTTTTTGTTGTAAAAAATGGATCAAAAATTTTTTCCATTAATTCTGGTTTAATGCCATGACCTGTATCTGAAATAGTGATCAATATGTATTTTCCCGGAGTCAAATTTTTATACAGATCAATATCATCATCTTCGATATCGATATTTAATACATCAATTTCAAGGACACCTCCTTTATCTTTCATAGCGTAGTATGCATTTGTACAAAGATTCATTAGAGATTGATTAATTTGGGTAATATCAGCCATAACAATGTCATTTTCAATAGAAATATTAAGTTGTATTTTTATAGTTGTTGGTAAAGAGGATCTGATGAGCCGGAAAAATTCTTTAATAACAAGACTAATTTTCAGCGGTTCCATGTTTTGATCTGACTGTTTTGTAAAACTGATAATTTGCATTACCAGATCTTTCGCTCTTATACATGCCTCTTCTACTTGTTCAAGGTGATATCTTGCTGGATTGCCTTGGGGCACGGTATTTTCAGCCAACTCAACATTCCCGTTTATAATCCATAAAATATTATTGAATTCATGTGCAATGCCAGAGGCAAGTGTTCCAACCGCTTCTATTTTTTGGGTTTGAAGATGCCACAATTCAAATCTTTTTTTTTCTTCTTCTGCAATACGCTGATCTGTAATATCTTTTGATGTTATTATGGCTCCAAACGGATAGGATGAAATGTTTACAGAAAGATATTTGTTTTTATATTTCAGTTCTGAAAAGATTTTTGATTTTCCTTCTTGGATGCATTCCATTAATTGAGAACGCATATCAATTTCGTGTTTGCCAGCAAAATCATCTGTATACATTTTATCCCCGATGTTGGGAGCTCGATCTTGTTCAGACTCATTTTCGGTATTGGCTCTTTTGTTATTGTATCCTGTTACAATTCCATTTTTGTCTACAATGATTGTTTTAATAGGATTATTCATAAAAAGAGACCGATGATGTTCTTCACTTTCTCGAAGCGCAAGCTCTCCTTTTTTTTGTTTTGTGATATTTGTAAAAATAAGTAAAATATTAGAAGTTTTACTATTAGTTTTTATGGAAATAATTCGAACAGTCCACCACTCATTAAGATGATCTTCAATTTCAACATATTCCATGCAGCCGGTTTTAATCGTTTTTTCAATACATTCTGTGAGTAGTTCCTTTTGATCAGAAATAATCAAATCAAGAATATTTTTTCCTGAAGCCTTTTGAACAGATACTCCGAAAAAGGGTTTATTAAGAAACAGAATTTTAAGTTTTTTAGTAACGGTCAGAATAATATCCGGAAAATTATCTATGATATTGAGTAAATGGTATTCAAAGTCTCTATTTTTATAATTTTTAAGTTGAATGTTTTTTCCTGTATTCATTATTTTCAGGCACCTTGATTCATCATAATTCTGCATTCCATCATTTTTAATAGAAAGCAATTTTTTATAAATATTTCCCTTACTATAGACAAAAAAGAAAGAATATTATTGTAGATAAAATAAGAGCACGATAGTTTCTAATTTAAAAACGGTGGAATTTAAAATTATTTCATTTTTTAATTGGAAAAGACTTCGAGTCCAATTTTTTTGTGAATGGACACAAGATAATTCGTTAAATTCTTTTGGGGTGTGAACTCGTGTTTATTATGAGACCACCATATTTTAAATGAGTAATATACTATAAAAACAACAAACTGTAAACATTTGAATTAACTGATTTACATATAAAATTATGAGTCTATCAAAATGAAGCTTATTTCAGAACAGATTGTAAAGCAAACTTGGATGGAAATTTCGAGCTATGATACGGAAAAAATCGATTTTGAGTTTTCCAAATTTGGTGAGCGACAACCAGACCTTACATATTTTATCATGGAGTTTACCCAAGATCAACAGCAGACTACCATTGAGTTGTGCCTATATATGTTTTTCACTATTTGTCGAATTTTTGAAAAAAGCTCAGCAAACCGAATAAAACAAATTACTTTTGATGAAATTGAAACGATATTTAAAAAAAATGAAAACCTGATAGAAAACCTGGAGGGTGTTCATGAGCGATTTTATGAAAGAATTGCAAGGGTTCAATTTTTTAATCAACCTTTTGTGATGAAGTATATACTGGAAACGTTGGTGGAAGAAACAGAAATAGAGAACACATTATCTGAAAAGGAAACCGGATACCTGTTTTTTATATTCAAAAATGTTGTCGATATTTTTGATGAAGCCTTTCAGCAAATGGATCTCAACGAGCGAAAAAAAATAAAATAAGAACGTTAAAATACAATCATTATCTCAAGATTAAATCGATCAAAACTCTATATTTTTGGGTGTTCTCGGGAAGGGTATTACATCTCGAATGTTGGTGATTCCTGTCATCAGCATAATCAAGCGCTCAAATCCCAACCCAAATCCGCTATGTGGCACCGACCCAAATCTCCTTGAATCAAGATACCACCAATATTCCTCTTTAGTGAGATTATTTTCTTCCATTCTTTTCTCAAGTACATCCAATCGTTCTTCGCGCTGACTGCCACCAACTATTTCCCCAATTCTGGGAACAAGCACGTCCATTGCTGCGACAGTTTTATTATCGTCATTCAGTCGCATGTAGAAAGGTTTTATATTTTTTGGGTAATTGTAAATAATAACCGGTTTTTTAAAAACCTCCTCAGTAAGATATCGTTCATGTTCTGATTGAAGGTCCTTTCCAAACTCAACCGGGAATTCAAAACTTTTCTTTGCTTTCATGAGCTGTTCAATAGCATCTGTATAAGGAAGTTTGATAAAACCCGATGACACAATAGACATTAATGTCGATCTCAACTGTTTATCAACAAAGTTTGCAAACAGTGTGAGATCTTCGTCACAATTATCCAATACGTGATTGACTAGATATTGCAATAAGGTTTCAGCTAATGCCATGTTTTGGTTCAGATCGCAAAAAGCCATTTCTGGTTCGATCATCCAGAATTCAGCAACATGCCTTGCTGTATTAGAGTTTTCTGCTCGGAAGGTAGGGCCAAAGGTATATACATCTCCAAGTGCCAGAGCAAACATTTCCGCAGATAATTGGCCGGAAACCGTTAGGTTTGCTTCTTTACCGAAAAAATCTTTCCGAAAATCTATTTTTTTATCTAATTTGGGTAGATTGTTAAAGTCAAGAGTTGTTACCCTGAAAAGTTCTCCCGCACCTTCACAATCCGAGCTGGTTAATATAGGAGTGTGTACATATTGAAAATCTTGATCACGAAAAAATTTATGAACAGCGTAGGATAATTCGGAACGTATCCGGAAAACAGCACTATATTTATTGGTCCTGGGCCGCAGATGGGCAATGGTTCTTAGATATTCATCTGTGTGTCGTTTCTTCTGAAGAGGAAAGGTTTCTGGAGCCAGGCTGATGATTTCAATGGTTTCAGCCTTGATTTCCCATTTTTGACCGCCACCAATGGATTCAACAAGTTTGCCAGAGACGGAAACGGCTGAACCGGTTGTTATCTTCTCAATCTCCGAATAATTGGAAAGGGTTGTATCGGCAACAATCTGAATGTTTTTTAAGCATGAACCATCATTAACTTCCAGAAAGGAAAAATCTTTTGATTCTCTTTTGGTTCTGATCCAGCCTTTAACCATCACCTGTTTTTTTTCATTTTCGCTTCTCAGTATTTCTTTTATTTTAGTACGTTTCATAATTCTATTCCTAACCTGGTTCGGATATGCTCGCGTAATTATAATGTAATGGTAATATAATATCCATATCCTCCTCTCATGAGAAGAATGACCATAGAACTTTTGGTTCTATATTTGATGATTGCTTTTTTAAAATCATTCAAGTTATCGATTGTTTGTTCATTGATCTGAAGGATTACATCGCCAGGAGTAGCACCTATTTTATATAAATAGGCGCCAGGACGAAGATCCGTAATTTCAACGCCCTTGGTTGAACGATTTTTATTAAATGAATTCATGGGCGATGTAATATTTTGAACCTTAATTCCAAGAAGCTGATAAGCCAGAGGAATAGCATTTTCAATTGGGTAAATTAGCGTTTTGATGGAAAAAGATTTCATCAACTTGTTTCGTAAAATTATAATATGAATAGATTCATCTGCAGCAACACTTTTCATAATTGCTGAGAACTCCTCTGAAGAAATAACCTTTTGATCATTCAAGGAAATGATTATATCTCCTTCCTGGATACCGCTTTTTTCTGCTGGGCTTTTGGGTTCAATCTCCTTGACGACAACCCCCTTATCGGCAGGAATATTCAGGTATTGGGCAAGGTGCTTATCGATATCTTGAATAATGATCCCAGTCCAGGCAGGGATCACTTCACCATACTTAATCAGGTCAGATACTATTCTTTTTGCCTTATCAATGGGGATGGCAAAACCGATTCCTTGGGCATTTGCATAAATTGCTGTATTGATTCCAATTAGCTGGCCATTGATATTTAATAACGGGCCTCCGCTATTTCCTGGATTGATTGAAGCGTCAGTTTGGATAAAATTATGAAATATCCTTTCTTCGGTTTTAATGCTTCGGTTTGTTGAACTGATAACACCGGTCGTGACTGTATTTTGAAATCCAAAAGGGTTTCCGATTGCAATTACGGTTTCTCCAATCATTAGATCATCGGAACGTCCCATTTCAATATCCGGAAGAAAAGTATCTGATTCTATTTTTAATACCGCCAAATCTGAATCCGGGTCGGCTCCGATCATTATAGCTTTAAATTCTCGTTCATCCTTTAATGTAATGGTAATATTTGCTGATTTTGCAACTACATGTGCGTTGGTAAGAATCAGTTTCCGTTTTCCATCGATAATAATGCCAGATCCCAAATTGCTTCTTTTTATATCTTTATTATATTTAAAATCAAAAAAATCTTTAAAAAAAGAATCAAATCCAGGTGTCATACCAAAGCTTGAAAATGGGTTTTTCTGTATGTGGACTTCATATTCGGAGCTAATATTGACTACAGCGGGACTGACATTTTGAACAGCTTCTACAATGGCGTCTCGTCTGGGGTATTCTGCTGATACTTTGGTTGAAAATAGGGCAGGATATAATAATATCCACAGGAGAAAAACGATTCTTTTGTTGTGAAACAGATGGATTTCTGGCATATTTAAAAGCTTTTTAAAAATTTCTGGAAGTTAAGAATTTGATCGAAACTATACAATTTTTACGTATATCAAAATGATATATTTCAGGACAGAATAACATGACAGAAAAATTGATTCAAGATATCTTGAGTTTGGTTGAAAAACCGAGTCGATACCTTGGCACGGAGATCAACATCCAAAAAAAAAATCTGAACCAAATTCAACTGCATATGTGTCTCGCATTTCCAGATCTTTATGAGATTGGTACATCTCATTTCGGCATGCAGATCTTATATCATATTTTAAATAATCATTCTTTGATCGCCGCAGAAAGGGTGTTTGCGCCTGCAACAGATATGGAATATCACCTGCGAAAATCAGAAACGCTTCTGTTTTCTCTTGAATCAAAAACACCATTAAAAAATATGGATATCATTGGGTTTAGCTTACTATATGAGCTAAACTACACCAATATTCTCACCATTCTGGATCTTTCCGGTATTCCATTTTTTGCAGCGGAAAGAGACAACACTTTCCCATTGATTATTGCAGGAGGCCCATGCATGAGCAACCCTGAACCGGTTGCTGATTTTTTTGATGCAATTGTAATTGGAGACGGAGAAACAATTATAATTCAGATGGCAGAGGCATGGATTTCATGGAATCAGGCAGGTTCAAAAAACAGGAATGAGTTGTTGAAGAGCTGGTCAGACCTAGAGGGGGTATATGTTCCTCTTTTTTATAAAGCCCACTTTGACAATGATGGTTTTCAGACGCTCGTGTCGGTTTTTCCGGAAAAGAAATGTATCGTAAAACGAATCATTGAGAGCAATTTGGAAACCATACCTTTTCCAGATAAACCGGTTGTTCCTTATGGACGCCCTATTCATGATCGACTTCGTCTGGAGATCGCAAGGGGTTGTACTAGGGGATGTCGTTTTTGTCAGGCAGGTATGATATACCGTCCGGTAAGGGAGCGGTCTGTGGAAAAACTATTATCTATTGCGGAAAAATCGATTCCCCAAACCGGATATGAGGATATTTCACTTCTTTCTTTGAGCGCTGGAGATTATGGGTGCTTATCTTCTCTTATGCAGGAGTTGATGGCCAGGTACGCAAAAGATCATATTGCAATTTCATTACCCTCTGTTCGTGCAGGAACCTTAGCACCTGAATTGTTAAATTTCATAAAAGAAGTGAGAAAAACAGGATTCACCATTGCACCGGAAGCTGGAACTCAAAGGTTGCGCAATGTCATCAATAAAAATGTAACAGAGACAGAAATTATTGAAACCGTATCCCAGGCTTTTGAGATGGGATGGCAGATCATCAAACTATATTTTATGACAGGGCTCCCAACTGAAACAAAGGAAGACCTTCAAGGGATTGTAGACCTTGTGCAGATTCTTAGAAAAGGAAAAGGACAGAGGTTGCGAAAAATTAATGTGAGTGTTACCACGTTTATTCCAAAACCCCATGTTCCTTTCCAATGGGCTGGTCAGATCTCTCTTGCACAGTCTAAGGAAAATATTCAACGATTAAAACAGGACTTGAAAATGCCAGGGGTTGATTTTAAATGGCAGATTCCGGAAGCTGGTTTACTTGAAGGACTTTTTGCAAGGGGAGACCGGAGTTTGACCCACTTGATAGTAGCGGCCTATCAAAAAGGTTGTCGATTTGATGGCTGGACAGAGCAATTTCACTATTCTAAATGGTTGGAGGCAATTGAAGAAAGTGGAATTGATCTGAATTTTTACACGACAAGACAAAGAGATGAGAATGAAAATCTTCCTTGGGATCATATTCATTCCAGAGTTACAAAGGAATATCTTGTCAGTGAATGGAAGAAATCTATTAATGGCCAAATTACAGAGGACTGCAGGACGGGTATCTGTAATGACTGTGGAGTATGCGACTTTCAAACTATTAAGACTCGCCTTGCAATTTCTTCAAGGGTAGAACCAGCTTCTATTACAGCTGGGAAAACAATAGGCGAATATCAGGATATAATGTATCGAATAATCTATACCAAAAGAGATCAGGCCAAATATTTTGGCCATCTTGAAATGGTTATCTCAATATTAAGAGCCATTAGACGAGCAGGCATCCCGGTTCTCTACTCTGGAGGCTTTCATCCAAAACCCAGGGTTTCTTTTGATGATCCTTTACCTCTGGGAATTGAAAGTGACTCAGAGTTGTGCACAATTCGAGTTACAGATTACATAAGACCAGATGATATGATCACAAGGATGAATCAACATCTGCCGGATGGAATTCGGGTGGTGGAATGTAGAATTTCATCTAAGAAAGTCCACTCAGAAAAAATATCCGAAATTAGCTATGACGTTACGCTACCCAACCTATGTTTGGACAAATGCAAAAAGGATATATTGGACAATAGAGATGGGATGGTTGTAGAATATAAGGATAAAAAAGGAAAGTTGAAAAAAATCGACCTAACATATATACTTCATCGAATTGATATACTGGATACAAACCGGATGAATATTGTGATTCGAAATGATTCAGAAAAAACCATACGACCTTTTGATATTCTTACACATGTCTTTTCACTGTCTGAACAAGAGGCCAGACAAGCAAAGGTAGTAAAGGTTACACCTCAGGGCAGGATGATTATTAACAATGTTTAAAGAACTGATTATAAACGCAACAGAGCATGAAACGCGGGTTGCATTATTGGAAGATGGAACAATCGTCGAGCTTCTCATTGACAGGGGGGATGACTCCAATATTGCCGGTAATATCTATAAAGGAAGAGTTCAAAGGGTCCTTCCAGGTATGCAGGCTGCTTTTGTTGACATCGGGCTGCATCAGGCAGCTTTTATTTATGTGGATGATGTGATTGGTGATGTACATGAAGAGTATGAGGAGTTTTTTATAAAAAGCTCTAATACTGGTCATGATGATAATGATCCAGATGAATTTAGTGTTCCGTCTGCTTTTGATAAACCGGCCATCCCTATCGAGGAGCTAATCACCGAAGGACAGGAAATTCTTGTTCAGGTTGCAAAATCACCTATTGGCAGCAAAGGGGCAAGAATCACATCACATATTTCCCTTCCAGGTCGATTTCTTGTGCTAATGCCTACAGTCAATCATATTGGAATATCGAGAAGAATAGAGGATGAAGAGGAACGAACAAGATTAAAAGAAATGATCATTAATCTTCGGGAAAAAGAGTACGGATTTATTGTCAGAACAGCGGGTGAGGGGGTTGGTCTGGATAAACTCGAAAAAGAAATGCATTTCCTGATCAACCTCTGGAATAAAATACAAAAAAAACATCACGCTGGCTCAGCCCCAATTCTGCTTCACAAAGAGCTTACCATAACGCTCAGAGCTGTTCGTGACCTGTTGACCGATGAAGCAGATAAGCTCATTGTAGACTCATCAGATACGTATCATTCATTACTTTCATTTCTTGAAGAGTTTATGCCTGGGTTGAAAGACTCTGTGGAATTGTACTGTGGAAATGAACCTATTTTTGATGCCTATAATCTTGAAGTCGATATTTCACGAGCCTTGAAAAAAAAGGTTTGGCTTAAATCAGGAGGCTATATTGTAATTGAACTAACTGAAGCGCTGGTAGCGATTGATGTAAATACTGGAAGGTATGTAGGAAAACACAATTTTGAAGAAACAATTTTAAAAACCAATCTTGAAGCTGTAAAAGAGATAGCTTACCAGGTTCGTTTGCGTAACCTTGGCGGCATTATTATTATTGATTTTATTGATATGGAAAAACCGTCTGATCGGGAAAAGGTTTTTAGTGCTCTGAAAGATGCTTTTAAAAAAGATAAAAGCAAAACAAATGTACTTCCGATGTCTGATATGGGGCTGATTCAGATGACGCGGAAAAGGGTACGGAAATCGTTATCAAGACTTTTATGTGAACCATGTTTCTATTGTGACGGGGATGGATATTTGATATCAAAGCAGTCAATTTGTTATAACATTTTCAGGGAAATTGTACGGGAAGCTCAGGATATGGTCGGTAATCGGTTTACGCTTAGAGTTAATCCTGAAATTGCTGAACTCCTTCACGGGGAAGAAAATAATCTTATTACCTCCTTGGAAAAGAAGTTGAATAAACAGATTATCATTTATCCCAATTCACGATTTCATGTGGAGGAGTTTGATGTTTTTGAAATTATCAAATGAATCTTGACATTGCCTGTATATTATGTTTAATTTTACCGGTTAAACACAAAGAATGAACACGCTGATTCTATTTGAATTATCTATATATAAAGGGTTTTTATTATGAAAAGGACATATCAACCAAGTCGGATTAAACGCTCTAGAACCCATGGTTTTAGAAAAAGGATGTCAACAAAACAAGGAAGAAGAGTCATCAACAGGCGAAGAGCCAAAGGGAGAAAGAAACTATCTGCATAAACAGAACATAAAATAATTTGATAGTATTCAGAGATCATAATGTAAATAGCAAATGGCTGATAAAAGCAGCGAGGCGTATGCGGCAAGCCGATATGGCCGAAACCATTTAGTAAGGGGTTTCATTGAAGACTTTCCACTATGATAAATCGGCTAGAATTAGAAAACGGAGTGAGTTTATTAGCCTATCCAACAATGGCCAAAAGCTCAAAAACGAGCATTTTATTGCAGTGATAAGGCCAGGGCGGTCAACTGTAACAAGACTTGGTATTACGGTGACTAAAAAAATAGGATGCGCCGCTACCCGAAACAGGATTAAGCGTTTAACGCGGGAATACTTTCGACTTAACCGACATCGTACTCAGGGTATTTGGGATATTAACATCATAGCTAGAAATGAATCTTCCGCTATCTCTTCAAAAATTGCATTTTCATCATTGGAAAAGCTTTTTGATGTTTTGGTAAGGGAATATAAACATTAAATATATTTTATTATTTTTTATTAAAATTTATCAGATCTTATTGTCCCCTGTCCTAGGACCTTCGTGTCGCTTTTATCCAACCTGCTCCGAATATTCACATCAAGCCATTTTGAGATATGGTGTATGGAAAGGGCTGCTCCTATCTACTAAAAGGATTTTGCGCTGCCACCCGTTCAATCCAGGTGGGTTCGATCCTATACCATAGCCGTACCACGGAAACAGGTATTATGATGTTTTTCATCTCGTCTGCGCATTATCAAATTCGTTGAGGTTTGATTTTTTTGTGATTGGTAATTGATTTATATTATGCTGTAGGCATACCTATATTTTAGGAGATTATGTATGGAACAGGCTCGAATGTTTATAGCCATTGCACTGTCTTTTCTTGTATTTTTTGTATGGAATCATTTTTTTATTGAGAAACCGGCTGATTCACCTGTGCAACAGAAACTGCCGGCAACGAATTCGCAATCTGCCTCTGAGCAGAAAAAAGTGATGGCTCAATCGAATGAGGTGACTGGATCACCTGTTACATCAAATATTCCTGAAAAGCCCTTAAATGAAGATACCATGATCACCGTGGATACGCCCATATACACGGTCGTTTTATCGGAACAGAAGGCTTGTTTCAATAGTTTTATTTTAAAAAATTATCGAGAAAATGTCTCTGCTGATTCTGGGTACAAAGAATTGATTCAAAAGGAAAATCAAGTTGGAACCATTCTTACTCATTTTCTGGGAAACAGTGTTCCCGATATGCAAAATGCCCTGTTTGCTTCAACAGGATCGATTCAGAAAATCGTCGTTAATGAGTCTCCACAAGTTCTTTCTTTTTCTTGGATGTCAAAGACAGGCATACTTGTTACAAAAAGCTATCGTTTCTATCCAGATCAATATCTGATTGACTTGGATGTTTTGGTTGAAAATCGAGGTCAATCTGTTGTGAATGATACACTTGTCCTTACGCTGAATAGTAAGATATCTGAACATAAGAACAACAGCTATGGTTTTGAGGGACCGGGAGCACTTATTAATAATCAATTAACAACCGTTGATCTTGATGATATCAAGGAGACCCCTGTTTCCACTGGAAAAATCAAATGGATTTCCGTTCAAGACAGATATTTTATTTCATGCCTGATTCCCAGACAGGAAAAAGAAGCTAGAATCGAAATGGCACTCGACTCAAACAACTTTTTAACAACAAATTATTTAGAGCCAATTCCGTCACTGTCTCCAGGTCAATCACAAGCGAATGGGTATCAGATATTTATGGGACCCAAAAGCGTATCAATACTCAAAGATGCAAATGTCGATTTGGA
Organism: Desulfobacterium sp.; assembly: GCA_013824585.1. Classification (GTDB taxonomy): domain Bacteria; phylum Desulfobacterota; class Desulfobacteria; order Desulfobacterales; family SURF-7; genus QZKS01. The sequence goes on from PNOB01000018.1 coordinate 16,297, forward strand.
TAAGGCGATCAATTTTGGGTTTTTTGATTTTATTGCCAAACCTTGTCTGTGGCTTATGAATTTTTTGTACCGGTACATACCAAATTACGGCATTGCGATTATCATATTGACAGTATTAATTAAAATATTATTTTGGCCATTAGGTACAAAAAGTTATAAGTCAATGAATGAGATGAAAAAACTCCAGCCATTGATGACTGAGATTAGAGAAAAGTATAAAGACGATAAAAAGCGTATGAATGAAGAGGTCATGGGGCTCTATAAAACTTATAAGATCAACCCACTGGGAGGTTGCCTCCCAATGGTTGCTCAGATACCGGTTTTTTTCGCCTTGTATCAAATGTTATACGGAGCGATTGAACTCAGGCATGCGCCTTTTATCAGTTGGATCAACGACCTGTCTGCACCTGATCGTCTTTTTCAATTTGGATTCAGCATTCCATTCATGGAGCCACCATTCGGAGTTCCTGTTCTTACAATTGTTATGGGGGCAACTATGTTGATTCAGCAAAAAATGCAGCCACCTGCAGGGGATCCTACGCAAGCAAAGATGATGATGATGATGCCTGTTGTTTTTACCTTTATCTTTATCAATTTTTCATCTGGACTTGTATTATACTGGCTTATCAACAATATTCTTTCAATTGCTCAGCAATACCTCGTTTCAAAAACAAAAACATGATTTATGGAGGAAGTTCATGAAGCCTAATTTAGAATTTGTAGGCAAAAATGTAAAAGTAGCGGTTCAAGCTGCAAGTGATGAATTAAATATACCCTTGTCTGAAATTCAATATGACATAATATCAAATGGTTCCAGCGGTATATTTGGTCTCGTAGGTACAAAAAAGGCAAAGATCAGGGTACACTTTCCAGCTTCAATCAAAAGTGCAGGCAGACAATCTGTTCATCAGGCAGATCGGATCAAGTCTTTTGAAGAAAATAATGTAAAATCTCTTGTAGACGAGGCTTTCAATGAAACGCCCGTGCAACCAAAAAAGAGACAGCTTGATCTGAATGAAGAATCAGAACAACCAACAGAACCACTTATCGATATCTCATCTAACTATGTACAAGCAGGTAAACTGGCTTTGCAAAAAATTATTGATTTAATCACTGAAGGCACAAATGTATCCATTGAAATTGACCGTGGGCGCGTCCTGTTTAACATTTTTGGGGGCAATTCAGGCGTTCTCATTGGGAAAAAAGGACAAAATTTAGAAGCTATTCAATATCTTATTGACAAAATTGTTAATAAAAATAGTGATAAGCGTATCCGTATTCAAGTGGATGTTGAAGGGTATCTGAAAACGAGAAAAGAAAATCTCGTTAAGCTTGCTGGGCGATTAGCGGAAAAAGCAAAAAGGACCGGTCGGCCATCCACTATTGGGCAAATTAGTGCTCAGGACCGAAGAACGGTTCACCTAACCTTAAAATCGGATAAAGAAGTACGCACGCAGAGTATCGGAGATGGTTATTATCGAAAATTGGTTATTTTTCCAAAAAAGAACAACCATAGGAAAAAAGATCCAACAAAAAAGCTATAGAAGCCAGTTAATATGCTTTTCAATTTTTTTGATACGGCAAGGATAGCCTTCAGTTTACATTCCTTGCCGTTCTTATTTTTAGAACTAAAATGTGCTTTTCCATGACACAAGATAAATCTCAACGCAAAAGTGAAGGTGTGCGTCCATGACCTCTTCTACAATCGCTGCTATTGCTACCCCTGCTGGTCGTGGTGGTATCGGAATAGTTCGGATCTCCGGACCTCAGTCATTTTCCATAGGGCTTCGATTATTCAAACCGCTCAGCAACTTCAGTACATCAACTTCATACAACCGATTTCCATACAAAACGCACAGAGTATATTTTGGTCATTTTCATAGCTACCATCAAAATGCGCCCATTGATGAGGTTCTGATTGTCTTTATGAAATCACCTCGAACTTATACCAGGGAAGATGTGGTGGAGATACATGGTCATGCTGGATATCAAACCCTTAAATCTATCCTCAAGGCTGTTTTAGATGCTGGTGCTGTATTGGCTGAACCAGGGGAGTTTACGAAAAGAGCTTATTTGAATGGTCGTATTGATCTTACACAAGCAGAAGCAGTAATCGATCTAATAAATGCAAGATCAGACTTATCTCGTGAGATTGCCTTTTCTCAAATTACGGGTAACCTCAGGAAGCTTATTTCAGATATTCGGAAATTACTTATCGATACTATGACTCATATTCAAGCTGAAATTGATTTCCCAGACGAAATACCCACATCAATTAATAGAGATATGCTTTTTTCTGAAATTTATAATCAGGTTGTTTTACCCATCCAAAAGCTGATTAAAAACCATGATCAATATTATTTTTTACACGAAGGGATTCAAGCCATTATCATCGGAGCGCCCAATGTCGGAAAATCAAGCCTCATGAACTGTCTTTCCCGTAAGGAAAAATCCATTGTGACATCATATCCTGGAACAACTCGCGATCTGATTGAAGAGCACGTCCAATTTTTGGGAATTCCAATGGTACTCACAGACACAGCCGGACTTCATGAATCTAAAGATCCAATCGAAACTTTAGGCATTGACAGTGCCTTAGCCAAAATTCAAAAAGCTGATCTTGTTCTTTTTGTGCTTCAAGCAGGCCATCCACTCACTCAAAACGAACTCCGGATCAGCGAACTTATAAGCAAAAAGCGTGTTATTCTGGTTTTCAATAAAATTGATTTGCTTACCGAATATCGTGAAATTGAACTCCCGGAAACACTCGCCGGCTTTGAATCTGTTCACATCTCAGCTCTTAAGAATACTGGTATGGATTTACTTGAGACAACTATCGAGAATGTCATTTCCCAAAAAATTGAAAGCTTCCATGATTCTTTACTGCCAAATATACGCCATAAAAATCTTTTAGACAAATCAATTATTTCATTATTCCAGCTTACAGAAGGCTTGCTTTCAGGGATACCAACTGACCTTCTGGTGCTTGATCTTAATGATGCAATCATACAACTTGGTCAAATCTCCGGTGAAGATATACACCTTGATGTTCTTGATCAAATATTTAATGATTTTTGTATTGGTAAATAATGTTTCACGTGAAACAATTTTGATGAAGAATGAGTGTGGGGTAAAAGGAGAAAACAATGCAAAGTAAAATCGATTATAAACCCATTTTTAAAAAGTATGAAAAGCTTGTTGATTTGGTTGATAGAGCTTTTGAACGGGTAAAAAATCAAAATGGAGATCTGGTGAAATGTAATTCCGGATGTTCAGATTGCTGCCACGCATTATTTGATTTAACCTTAGTTGAGGCAATATACATTAATCATCGTTTTTTAGAGCAGTTCAAAGATCTAAAAAGAGAGGAAATAATTGAAAGAGCCAATATCGCAGATCGAAAAATATATAAAATTAAAAAACAAGCGCATAGAGCGTTGGAAAAAGGTCAGAATGAGGTTCAGATTCTAGCAGATATAGGTGCAGAAAGGGTGCGGTGTCCTCTGTTGGATAAGGAGGAAATGTGTGAATTGTACCAATACCGACCAATTACATGTAGAGTATATGGAATTCCGACGGAGATTCAAGGAATGAGTCATACGTGTGGAAAATCAGGTTTTGTGGAAGGGGGAAAGTATTCAACGCTAAGTATGGACAAGCTGTATCGGAATCTATATGAAATTTCCGAAGAATTCGTTGCATTAATTCAATCAAAACATGTGAAAATGGCGGATATACTTGTGCCGGTTTCAATGGCACTGATTACGGATTATGATGATGAGTATCTTGGAATAAAAAATGATATAGAAAAAAAGGGAGAGAACAATGACTAATCTTTCGCCTGAAGATGAAAAAAGGAAGAAGGCGGTTTTCGATAGAATGTCTCCAAGGCGGCAAAACCATATTCTTAAAAAAGGATATGATGTCTGGGATCCTTTTGAAAATCCAAAAGATCCGATTGATATGCGAAAGGATAAAACCAGACGAACCAGTCAGATGCTGATTCGAGAGTTTTTACAAAACCGACCCATGGAAGGTTATAGTAATGACTTTGGAAAAGGGGCATTTGATATTTGCCTTGGAATGATGAATAAAGAGGAGCGATATTTGGGGATGTATGAGTTTGCGGTCTGGCACGCAAGACTAGAGAAAGAAGAAGGTGCTGAGTAAACAGTTTTTTGTTTTAAGGTTGGATAAAACAGATAGGCTAAATGGATAAAATTATCGTGGAGAACCATTTACGGAAAATCATAAAAGAATGGGCACTTTATCTTATATCCAGATCAGAGAAAAAGTATACTCAAAACAGACTGTTAGAAGAGATTATAATTAAAACATGTGCGGATCGGGGGATGGTCAAAGAGTTAATTAGAGAGCTGGTTGATGAGGGAGAGTTGTTCTACACCTATCAATATGGCTGCTCTTTTTTGGAGAGGTCAATTTATAAAGTATTTAGTGTTTCAGAAAGGGTGTTACTTGCTCCAGCA
>PNOB01000019.1 GCA_013824585.1 Desulfobacterium sp.
TTCAGCAGTTTGTCTCAAGACAATCCTTGGTCAGACTTTCATCAAAAGAAACCGGATAACAACCATCAAAACAGGCTTTGCAGTAACTGTTTTCCTCGTTATCCGCGCCCGTTGATTCAAGAAGGCCTTCAAGGGTAAGATAATGGAGTGTATCCAGCCCCAGGAATATTCGTAATTCTTCAACTGTTTTTTTTGCGGCAATCAACTCACCCTTGGTAGAAAAATCGATTCCATAATGGCACGGAAACCGATGAGGCGGACAGGAAATCCGCATATGTACATGTTTGACACCCAGTTCTCGAAGCGCTTTCACCCTTGTACGGGCTGTTGTGCCCCGGATAATGGAATCCTCTATGATAATAATATCCTTACCTTTTAAAATTTCCTTTACTGGATTCAATTTGACCCGCACTCCAAAATCCCGCATGTTCTGTGTGGGCTGGATAAATGTTCGTCCCACATAATGGTTGCGTATCATACCAAGATCAAACGGGATTCCAGACTCTTCTGCATAACCAAGCGCCGCATAATTACCGGAATCTGGAAATGGCATCACCAGATCTGCGTCCACCGGAGCTTCTTTTGCAAGCTGCCTTCCGTTTTTCTTTCGGGTCATATATACATTTTTTCCAAAAAAAGTGCTGTCCGGTCTAGCAAAATAGATATGTTCAAATATACAGAAAGCTCTTTTAACTGGCTTTTCCGATTTTATGCTCCGGATTCCATCCTTGTAAATAATAACAATTTCGCCTGGATCAAGCTCCCGGATAAATTCCGCCTGTAGGAGATCCAGCGCACAACTCTCTGATGCAAGTATATAATGGCCATTCAGGCTTCCGAGACATAGTGGACGAAATCCATGAGGGTCTTTTATGCCAATCAGTTCACCCTTCCCCGTAAGTACTACAAAAGAATAAGCCCCTTTCAATAGCTCAACGGTTTTTATCAGGGCGCCTTCAAATCCATATTTCAAATTTTTAATAAACACATGAATTGCGACCTCACTATCCATGGTGGTCTGAAAAATTGAGCCTTCTTCCTCAAACTGATTTTTCAAAATATGCGCATTGACGAGATTTCCGTTGTGGGCAACCGCATAAGATTTTCCCCGGTGATGAACCACAAAAGGTTGAGCATTGGACAGAATAGAACTTCCGGTTGTTGAATACCGGACATGACCAATGGCTGATCCGCCCTGAAGCTGCTCCAGGTGGTCAATATCAAAAACTTCCGGAACAAGCCCCATGCCTTTGTGTGCGGTTATGCTTTTTCCCCGGGCAACAGCAATACCTGCACTCTCCTGCCCCCGATGCTGAAGGGCATAAAGCCCGAAATAGGTTAATTTTGCAGCTTCTGCGTGATCGTAAATACCGAAGATGCCACACTCTTCCCGAGGTCTTTCCGGATGATGGTTCATTTTAAATATGATACTCCTGAATGGTTTTGACAGTCATCTCCATCTTTTTCATTGCAGTAATCCCTTTGCAGATGGCCATAGCTCCGGCAATGGTTGTGGTATAGGGAATGGAATACTTGAGGGCAGCTCTTCGGATCAGATAACCGTCATTGCGGGGTTCATCACCGGTTCCTGTATTGATAATCAATTGAATTTCCCCATTGGTAATGGCATCCACCACGTGAGGTCTTCCTATGGAAACTTTATTAATTTTTATATTTTGAATATGGTTTTCTTCCAGAAACCTGGAAGTACCATTTGTAGCCACAATCCGGAAACCAAGATGAAAAAACTGCTCTGCTACAGATAAAACAGCTTGCTTGTCTTTGTTCTGAACACTGATAAAAACCGTACCCTCCACCGGAAGATTTTGACGGGCACCCAGTTGTGCCTTGGCAAATGCAGATCCAAAATCCTTGTCAATACCCATTACTTCTCCGGTGGATTTCATCTCCGGTCCTAACAGGGAATCCACATCCGGAAATCGATCAAAGGGTAGTACGGCTTCCTTGACCGAGATATGCGATGTAACAACCTCTTTGGTAAAACCAAGTTCCTGAAGCGATTTACCCAGCATCACTTTGGTGGCCAGTTTGGCCAGAGGAATACCGGTTGCCTTGCTCACAAACGGAATGGTTCTTGATGCCCTTGGATTCACCTCAATGACATACAACCGGCCATCTTTAATTGCATATTGAACATTCATCAACCCGATGATATTCAGTTCTGCTGCCATAGCCTTTGTGGCCGCTGCAACTTCATCCAACAATTTCTGTTCAACATTTACTGGCGGGAGAATACAGGCAGAATCTCCTGAATGGATGCCGGCTTCTTCAATATGCTCCATGATACCACCGATAATGGTTGTTGTCCCATCGGAAATGGCATCCACATCCAGTTCAATTGCCTCTTCAAGGAATTTATCAATCAATATCGGATGCCCCGGAGAGGCATCAATGGCTATCCTGGCAAAGTTTTCAAGTTCAATACGATTATAAACAATTTTCATGGCGCGGCCTCCCAATACATAAGAAGGACGTACAATCACCGGATATCCAATCTCCTCTGCAATGTCGGCTGCCTCTTCAGCATCTGTTGCCGTTCCATTATCCGGCTGAACAAGCCTCAGTTTTTTCAACATGGCTTGAAACAGTTTACGATCCTCTGCACGATCGATGCTTTCCGGCTGTGTTCCCAGGATGGGCACACCTGCCTTATGCAATGGAACTGAAAGGTTTAAAGGCGTTTGACCACCAAACTGAACGATAACTCCATCTGGCTTCTCTTTCTCGATGATGTGCAGGACATCTTCCTGGGTCAATGGCTCAAAATACAGTTTATCCGATGTATCATAATCCGTACTTACGGTTTCCGGATTACTGTTCACCATGATGCTTTCCACGCCTTCTTCACGCAAAGCAAAGGACGCATGGACACAGCAGTAGTCGAACTCAATACCCTGACCGATCCGGTTCGGGCCGCTCCCCAGAATCATTACCTTCTTTTTATCGGAAATCCGGGCTTCACATTCCATCTCATAGGTAGAGTAGTAATAAGGTGTTGAGGCCTTAAACTCTGCAGCACATGTATCAACCAGTTTATAGACCGGTTTTATCCGGGCCTTGTTCCTCTGGTTCAGAATATCCTTAGCCGTTCTGTTGGTAAGGTGTGCCAGTTGAATGTCGGAAAATCCATATGCCTTGGCCTGAAAAAGCAGTTCGTCGGAAATGATTTTTTCTGTTTTGCATCTGGATATCTTCTTTTCAAGCTCAACAATCTGATTGATCTGGTTAAGGAACCAGGGATCAATCATGGTCCGTTCATAGATAATGTCCATTGGAATATTGGCAAGAAACGCTTCCCGCAGATAAAACAATCGTTGTGAATTGGGGGTTGCCAGTTTTTTTATGATCTCCGATTCACTTGGGGGACCTTGAAAAAGATCCGCATGATCCTTCCCATCTGAACCCAGACCATGCCTTCCGATTTCCAAAGAACGGATCCCTTTTTGAAGCGCTTCCTTAAACGTCCTACCGATTGCCATTGTCTCACCAACAGATTTCATGGATGTGGTCAGATAGTCCTCTGTTTCCGGAAACTTTTCAAAGGTAAATCGTGGAATCTTCACTACACAATAATCCAGGGTCGGCTCAAAGGAGGCCAGCGTTTCCCCTGTAATATCATTGGAAATTTCATCAAGTGTATATCCGACTGCCAGCTTTGCGGCAATTTTCGCAATGGGAAATCCTGTTGCCTTGGATGCCAGGGCAGAGCTTCTGGAAACCCTTGGATTCATTTCCACTACGATCATTTCTCCGTTCTTTGGATTAACCGCAAACTGCACATTGGACCCGCCGGTATCCACCCCGATTTCCCGAATAATGGCAATGGACGCATCCCTCATTATCTGATATTCCCGATCCGTTAATGTCTGAATCGGCGCAACCGTAATACTATCACCCGTATGAATCCCCATGGGGTCCATATTTTCAATGGAGCAGATAATGACAACATTATCCCTGTGATCCCGCATCACTTCCAGTTCATACTCTTTCCAACCCAGCACGGATTCTTCAAGCATGATTTGGGTAATTAAGCTGGCATCCAGGCCGGCTTTTGCCATAACTTCAAGATCCTCTTTATTATAGGCAACCCCTCCGCCTGTACCGCCCAAGGTAAAGCTGGGTCTTACAATGATCGGAAAACCGATCACCTCTGCAATCTCCCTTACTTCTTCCATGGTCGAGGCAATACCACTTTCCGGAATGCGAAGATTGATTTTATTCATCGCCTTTCGGAACAGATCCCGATCTTCTGCCTTATTGATGGCTTCGATGGAAGCGCCAATCATCTCGACATTATATTTTTCAAGTACTCCCATCTTGGCGACCGCTATTGCTGTGTTCAATCCGGTTTGACCGCCAAGTGTCGGCAGCAATGCATCGGGCCGTTCTTTTTGAATTATTTTTTCAACCATTTGTGGTGTTATCGGTTCAATATACGTAGCCTCGGCCATTTCCGGATCTGTCATGATTGTGGCAGGATTGCTGTTTATCAACACAACCTCAAAGCCTTCCTCTCGCAGTGCCTTACATGCCTGGGTTCCGGAATAATCAAACTCACACCCCTGGCTGATGATAATCGGACCGGCTCCGATAATTAGAATTTTTTTCAAGTCAGATCGTTTTGGCATATGGTTACTTTTTCACCTAGATCAGATGCTCTGAAAAATCAGACAGAACTCCATTTTTTCATCATCTTTATAAAATTTTTAAACAGATAATGTGCGTCATGCGGTCCTGGCGCTGCTTCCGGATGATACTGGACTGCAAATAAAGGATATTCCTTATGCTGGAATCCTTCAAAAGTGTTGTCGTTCAAGTTGATATGCGTCAGTTCTATATTCTTTCCGATCATGCTGTCCGTGTCTACGGCAAACCCATGATTCTGAGAGGTAATTTCAACTGTTCCGGTTTTTAAATTTTTTACCGGCTGATTTCCACCCCTGTGCCCGAATTTAAGTTTAAAGGTTCTGCCCCCCAAAGCCAGCCCAAGAATCTGATTCCCGAGACAGATTCCAAATATCGGATATTGTCCAATCAAGGATTTCGCAGATTCGATCGCATAGGTTAAAGGTTCCGGGTCACCGGGTCCATTGGATAAAAATATTCCATCTGGTTGATAGGAACGTATCTTATCCAATGAAAATGTTGCAGGCACAACAAGCACTTCACACCCTTCTGCTTCAAGACATCGCAAGATATTATATTTTATTCCAAAATCAAAAGCGACAACCGAGAATCTTGTTCCTTTTGATTTCCAGATATCCGAACCATCTTCCAGCTCCCCCTTCTTGATCCATACTGGTTTTCCATTTTCCCAAAAATAGGGGCTGCTGGTTGTCACTTCCTTCACAAGATCCTGGCCGGTCATACTGGGTATGGCTCTTGCTTTTTCAATCAGAGAGGCAGGGTTTAAATCTATCGTGGAAATAAATGCTCGCATGGCGCCTGTTTTTCGAATATGTCTGGTCAGGGCACGGGTATCAAAATTTTCAACCCCAAGCACTCCCTGTTTTTTAAGATAATCGGCAAGACTTTCCGTGGCTCTGAAGTTGCTTGGAAATTCCTGATATTCTTTAATCAAAAGAGCAGATACCTGTATCCGATCCGATTCCACATCTTCGGGATTCACACCATAGTTACCAATCAGAGGATAGGTCATGGTTACCATCTGTCCCCGGTAGGACGGATCTGTCAAAATCTCCTGATACCCGGACATGCTGGTATTAAAAACAACCTCTCCCGAGGTTTCACCCGTTCCCGTAAAACTGGTACATGGAAATGTGCGGCCATCTTCCAGTGCGATCAGTGCTTTAACTCTCTCCATATATCAAACTATCCCTGCAAAGGTTTGCTCACGAATGAAAATGAACAGGTGATTGAAACAGACCTACACCCATTAACACATATCTGCATCAAATCAATAAAAGATTTTATTACCCCATGGAATAATTTTCCGTTAGAAACCAGATTCCGCAAGGGCATGCTCCTGCACAGAAACCACATCCAATGCACCGGGAAACATCTACAACATATTCATATGCAGTATTTCCAAGATCTTTTCTGCTGATGGCCGTCTGGGGACAGATTGAGATACAGATGCCGCAGTCTCTGCAATTACCACAGGATGAACATTGGGACCCGCAATGGTCAACATCATCAAAACAGGTGATTCGCGGATCAAAATATTCCAGGCGGATTCGATCTGTATCAATCATATCTCTTTTTTCAATTACCGGCTCCTGACCTTTCAGAATCATATTGATGGCCTCAGCGGCCTTTCGGCCAGCACCAATGGCATCGGTCAGCAGTCCGGGCTTGACAATATCACCAACCGCAAATATTTTGGAATCCGAGGTTCGATAAAATGCATCCACCTTGACAAACCCACTATCAATTTCAACACTTTCCGGAAGAAATTCCGTATCCGGAACATCCCCGATGGAAATCACAACCGTATCCGCTTCCAGCAATTCTCCGGTCGTCAGCAGAACACCCTTTTCTGTAACCTCCTGAGTAAAACAGGGCCATTTGAAGACAGCGCCGCATGCTTCTGCTTCTTCTCTTTCTTTTCCAAAGGATGCTGGTTTTTGAACATCGATGAGCATCAGACTTTTTGCTCCAAGACGACCGGCCTCCGTTGCAACGTCACATCCTACATTTCCAGCCCCGATAATGACAACCTTTTTCCCAGGATCAATTGCATTGGTTTTGGCACGTGCCAGGAAATCCATTGCTGTAATCATGCGCTCTTTTCCCGGGACAGGCAGTATTCTCGGTTTTTGAGCCCCGGCAGCAACAACCAGAAAATCATAATCTCCCTTTAATCTTTCTGTTTCCTGTTTTCCAAGCTTCTGTTTCAAATGAATATGGGGTATCACACTGGAAATCCGTTCAAGCTCCGCTGTCAGAACCTCCTTCGGAATCCGGCTTTCCGGAATCACCGAGGCGATTTTTCCGCCAATGGTTTTTTCCATATCATAAATCACCGCTTCATGTCCGCTCTTGCGAAGCTGCCAGGCAATTGAAATCCCAGCCGGACCGCCTCCGATAACCGCTATTTGCCTTCCGCTCAGTACCGGGAACTCAGGCATTTTTGCCTGGATGCTGGCTCTTCCCAGTTTTGAAATATCAATGGGCATCATAGATCCAATCTGACGTGTACATGCCTGCATGCAGGGGTTGGGACAGAGATATCCGCAAATGGTGGCTGGAAATGGCGTGTATTCCAGAGCTAGATCCACAGCCTCATCGATACGTCCCTCCCGAACAAGCCGCCATCTTTCATGAACCGGAATCCCACTCGGACATGTTCCTTCACAAGGGGCTTTATATTTCTGATTTTCCCAGACTGGAACAAATCGTCTCAGGTCACCGGTAGTGATTAATGGAACCTGACTTCTATCCAGGGTTGTCAAATCCCCGATCAAGCCTCCCGGACCGAGTTCTTTTTCCCAGATATCGGTTCGAAAGGAGGTTATTGACCTTTTCTTAACACCGCCCTTTTCCTGAGGTGAACGGGCAGCCAGCAACTGCCATTCTTCTCTTTTCAAAAGACTTTCCTGGGCATCTTCTCTGTGAATTTGTGTCAGATACTCCTTCAAGTTTTCCGTGAGCCAATACCAATCCTCATCTGAAATCGGTATCTGTTTCGCGTCTGCATCACTATACCCTTTATGAGGACCGCGAAAAAACAACTTGCCGCCTACCATTCCAACCAGGGGTCTGTACCCAAGAATATTCTGTGGTGTCTGAGGATCTATACCACAAACAACAGCAATCCCTCCGGCCATGAACTCACCAAAATAGTCTCCGACCGATCCTAAGACCCAGATTTCAGGGGGAGCAAACCGCGGGTTGCTTTTGGTCATTGTCATTCCACGAGCACCGATATTTCCGGCAACATAGACCTTTCCCTGGGCCATGGCATTGGCAAGACCGTTTCCTGCATTTCCATGAACAATGATTGTTGAGCCTGCATTCAACCAGCCCACATCATCCGAAGCCGGACCCATAATTTCAATAACCGTATTTGGGAACCCGAGAGATCCTGCTCGCTGACCAGTATGACCGGTAATTTTTACATGTACGGACGCATCTCCTGCTTTCCATAAGCGGCCGCCGATGCCATGCTGGCCAAAAGCGTTAACCTCAATCAAACGCTCCCCATTTTCAACTGCAACCTGGATTTTCTCTTCAAGAATACGGGATTCAATTCGAATTCCCTCTTCTTTCCCGTCTATCTTATAATATGTCTTGCTACTCATGGTATTCTCCGGAAAACAAACCGCTGAACGATGCTGTACCTTTTGATTTCATCTTCAACAGCTATACTACATATTTAATACTCAATCTCTCCGATGCATGATAATCACTGATCCCGAGTGCATCTGACATGCCGATGGGTAGAGAGGTTGACCTTCCTAGCGGTGCAACTATTTTTTTCAACTCCGTATCAAAACTCAGAAAAACATCCACAACACGCTGGGCGACATCCTCAGCATTGAGGCGCCTGTAAAGCCTTGGATCCTGCGAAGTAATTCCTTTGGGGCACAGCCCTACATTACAGATATTGCATCTATCTGATTCAGATCCAAGACATCCGGCTGCCGCCTGCATAATATATTTACCGGTCTGGACTCCGCTGGCACCCAGCATAATTAGCGCTGCTGCATTGGCTGCAAGATTTCCGGTTTTCCCCACACCGCCCCCGGCAAACAGAGGAATCTCATTTTGCTTGCCCAGTTTCACCAGATTCAGATAGCAGTCTCTCAGGTTGCTGGCTATCGGATGTCCCATTGTGTTCATGGAGACATTGTATGCTGCACCGGTTCCACCATCTTCGCCATCGATGGCAAGGCCAGCAGCATATTCGTTTCGCGTCAGATTGTTCAGCACGGATAGAGATGTGGATGATGCTGAAATTTTCGGATAAACCGGTACTCGAAATCCCCATGCCATATACATTGACTGGGTCATTTTCGCCACAGCCTCCTCAATGGAATATTGGGTCTGATGCGTCGGTGGACTGGGTAAACTGACTCCTACCGGTACACCCCGGATGGCGGCGATCAGTTTGTTCACCTTATACCACATTAACAATCCACCATCTCCTGGCTTCGCTCCCTGACCGTACTTGATTTCTACGGCGCATGGATCCACTTTCATATCCGGAATGGCATGGATAATTTCATCCCAACCAAAATACCCGGAAGCGATCTGCAAAATAACATATTGTAAAAATCTGCTTCGAAGAAGCCTGGGTGGGCAGCCTCCTTCTCCGGTACACATTCTTACCGGCATTTTCATCTCTTCATTCAGGTATGCGACGCCCATCTGAAGCCCTTCCCACATGGTAGGAGAAAGCGCACCAAAAGACATTCCTCCGATTATCAGTGGATATATTTCACGAACCGGCGGAATCCATCCATTTGCTTTAAGGTGTTTGAGATTGTCTTCAGGAGAAAGAATCCTTCCTAAAAGTGTACGCAATTCAAATTCATGCCGCCCGGCATCCAAAGCAGGATCTGTAAGCATGGAAATTCGAATAAATTTTATCTGGTCCAGAATACCACCAACAACATTCCGTCGTCCTCCCCGGCGTCTTGGCTGTCCTCCCTGATTCTGATGATATATCAATTTATCCGCCTCATCGCTCCTGGCCGGAATAATGGCATCATTCGGACACATCATGGTACACATGCCACATCCCACACAGGCATGCTGGGGATCTGTTTTCTGACGAATGCCGTGATATATCTTAAAAACATTCGAGGATGTCTGTTTGATATCAATACTGGATTCAACAACTCTCTTCCGAAAAACGCCAAGTTCCAGGGCGTGGACAGGGCACACTGCCGTGCAACTGCCACAGAGTGTACACTTTTCCTTGCTCCATCGGATTTGCCACGGTAAATCTTTAATGCTTAGTGTTGATGGTGTAACGGGTCTGTTTGCTGACATATCGTAATCTCCTGGCGATCCGGTCCAACAATAACGGTATCCAGATACATGGGTTGAAAATCCTTGCTTTTATCACGTTCCGGAATCACAGCGTCCAAACCACAGATTTCCGATGAAAAAGCATAACAGCCCGGATGACCGCCCACCACTCCCGGCCGCAACTTCTTTCTGTCCTGGGCCATAAAAACAGAATGGTCCGGCAAACACCCGATAACACAGTTCGGACCGTCAATAATCATTCTGCGGCACGTTTGCTTCAGTTGTTTTAAAAACTCAGCGCTTGGATGGTCTTCAAGGTCTTCCCCCTGAAGTGGTGTGATAATATGCTTATACGAATCAACCCCTAATCCAAGTTTTTTTATCGTATAATGAAGGATATGGGTAAACACTTCTGAATCGGATTGAAATCCGGTATATCCCGGGAATCCCCGTGACATCAAATATTCTTTTATCGGCACAAAAGCAGTGTTTTCACCATTTGTCATGGTTGAAAATCCTTCTACAAAAAAAGGATGACAGGCATACAGGTTAATCGCATAGTTTGTGTTTTGCCTTCCCTGAGCCATAATCACCCGCGCTTTCAGATCTTTGCGATCAAGCCCAAGATAATGCCCAATGGTAAGAGGATCCCCGATCTCTTTCAGCATGATCACATCCGGCCAGAATGAAAAGACAATCATATCCTCTTTTTCCTGACCCATTTCACGAAGCTGAAGTCGGATCCTCATCAATTTACCCCCAAGCTCCTCAAAGCTTAGCCCTTCCCATTCTGATGGATACTCATATGCTCTGATCAAATAAACATCCCGTGTCGGTACACCATGAATCATTTCTTTCGGAGCCTTGATGGATAACTTGAATTTTGTCATGAATCCGAGGTTCATCATAAACGTATCCAGACGTTTCAATCCCTCTGTGGTAAAAATACCGGACAGGATCGGTGACTCCTTGATATCCTCAAACGGACCGGCAAGGTCACGCAGAAAAAGACCAACCCCGGAACCATCATGCCCCTCTCGCATGACATCCAGTGCCTCGAGTGCAATCATCGGCGATTGTGGCGTTTCGCTGGTTAACGCAAATAAACGACACATGTTATTCTCCTTTTATCAACCATAAAACCTCAATTACTGTCATAAACAAATTTTCGGGTTACATTAAAACCCATGAGCGTGAGCTATTATAGCAACGAATATGCCAAGCAAACGTTGTGTTGCTTTTAACAACCTGATATCAATATATTTTTAGACGATACAGGGTTAGATCTTCACAAATTAATTCTGTCTCCAATGAAAAATAAAATACTATTTTGTAAAAAATTCCCCTGAAGAATTTACAGAAATGTAAATAATGAATAAAGCCAATCAGACATGTTCCATGGTAACCCGAAGAACTTCCTGGTAAGTAGTTACTCCGGAAAGCAATTTCTTGACTGCGTTTTCACGCAGGGTCACCATCCCCTCTTTTCGGGCCTGCATACCAAATGCTGTCAGGTCTGTTTCTGCGGTCGTCAGTTTCTTCAGTGAATCCGTATAAGGAAGTACTTCAAAAATCGCAGCTCTTCCTCGATACCCTGTTCCACGGCACTTGGTGCATCCTTTCCCCCGAAACAATGTAATTTTTCCTTCCTTTTTTAAATTGATGCTCATGGCTGTTTTCAACTCATCGCTATCCATCTCAAAAGACTCCTTGCAAGAACTGCAAATTTTTCGCATAAGGCGTTGGGCCAATATCCCGATAAGGGTAGTCTGGATCAGAAAAGGCGGTACGCCAAGATCCAACAGCCGCGTTATGGTCGATGGTGCATCGTTGGTGTGAATGGTGGAAAAAACAAGGTGACCGGTCATGGCAGCTTGTATCGCATTACTGGCTGTCTCAAGATCCCTCATTTCACCAATCATGATGATATCCGGATCCTGTCTCAAAATCGTTCGAAGAATTGTCGCAAATGTAATACCAACAGCTGGTTGAACCGCGATTTGATTAAAGTCTTCATGGATCATCTCAATGGGGTCTTCAATGGTGGTGATATTCACCTCCGGGGTCGAAATCTGCCTCAGGGAAGAATACAGTGTTGTGGATTTACCGCTGCCTGTAGGACCGCATATTAAAATAATTCCATGAGGCCTTTTGATAAATTGGTTATAGTGGTCAATATCCGATTTTGTAAAACCAAGCTCGTTCAGTTCCTGAAACAAAATATCCGGGTCCATAACCCTCATCACCACTTTTTCACCAAAAGCAACCGGAAGTGTTGAAACACGAATCTCAACCTCAGTTCCCTCTTTATCCATTTTGATTCTGCCATCCTGGGGGCGTCTCTTTTCCGCAATATCCAGCCTGGACAGCGTTTTGATCCGGCTGACAATCGCAACATGAACCTTTTTCGTTATTCTATAAACCGTATGCAGAACGCCATCAATCCGCATTCGTACAACCGTAATCTCTCTTTTGGGCTCAATATGAATATCACTGGCCCGCTGATCAAAGGCATAAACAAAAAGATGATTTACCGCATTCACAATATGCTGATCGTCTAACTGTACTTCATCGGCTGATTTCAGCCGGACATATTGTTCCAGGTTTCCAAGATCAATGGCTGTTGCATCAAACAGCCCTTCTGCTTTGCTTATGGATCGCTTAAAGCCAAAAAACTCATCAATGCATTTAATAATATCTGCTCGCGAACTTACCACTGCCTTGACCTTCATTTGACTTGCCCGGGATAGATCCTCCAGCGTCTCTGTATTGAAGGGGTCCGGAGTGGCCACAGTCAGGCATCCGTCCTGTATTTCGATGGGAAGAACCTGATGCTTCAGGGCAAAGCTCCGTGGGATGGTTGTTGTAACCACATTCAGATCCAATTTCAGAGGGTCTATTTTTTTAAATGGAATCCCCCAATCATTGGCAAGGGCCTGAAAAATTGCTTCTTCGTCCAATTTTTCATGAATTTTATCTGCCCGATGCAGCTTTAATGAAACAACCACGTCTATCAGTGTGAAAGGTCTTATTATTTTAAGCCCGATAGCACTAGAATGACTCTTGGCGCGAACGGCTGTCAGACGATTGATCACACTGATCTTTTTTTTCAGAACCTCATTGATCTGATTCTGAGAAAGTAATCCTGCATTTAAAAGAGTCCGGATTACTCTTTCATCTGAAAATGGATCATTAGGAGGATTTGTTCTATCTGAAGATTCTGTTGATTGAGGCATATCTTGTTCACCTGAGGAGTTTGATTTTTTCATCAAAAGCGGATCCACCTGTTTCAAAGGGAATTCACGTTCTTAATATAGGCAAACTTTATATCAAATTGAATCGTTTTGCACCAAAATAATTGTGTTCTGAAATCAAGATATTGCGTTTCCTTCTTGATTTGGTATTATTGAGCCCTCAGGATAGACACATTCATATTATTTTTAAAATTCTAACTGTAACTATTTTTTCAATGCGGGATTGCAATCATGACAATTACTTCTCATGTAAGTACGGGTTGGGACAACCTGGATATGATTATCGATCATCTGCGCAGGGGAGACAATGTAGTTTGGCAGGTGGACAGCATCGATGATTACCAGCGTCTGGTTTCTTTTTTTGTAGCAAGCTCTGTGTCCAACAATGATGGAGTGGTGTATATGCGCTTTGCACGACATGCTCCCCTCCTGAAGTCCAGCGACCAGATTATGATCTATAATTTAAATATAGATCAGGGTTTTGAATCTTTTTCATCGCAAGTGCACAACATTATCAAAAAAGAAGGGAATAACACACATTATGTTTTTGATTCGCTCTCCGATCTTCTGCATGTGTGGGCAACAGATCTGATGATCGGTGATTTTTTTTATATTACCTGTCCCTATCTTTTTGAATTAAATACCATCGCCTATTTTGCGATTCAGCGGAACATGCATTCCTTCAAGGCCATTGCCCGGATCCGAGAAACCACCCAGGTGCTGATAGATGTTTATAATTACAAGCGACAGATCTGTATTCATCCCCTGAAGGTTCAGCAACGATACTCTCCCACTATGTTTTTCCCTCATGTTCGGAAAAAAAATGAACTTATTCCGGTTATCAATAGCGTAGAAGCAACCCAGTTATTTTCCCATCTCTCACGCCAACATCATACAACTGATGCTCAGCGACATTTGGATTACTGGGACCGACTTTTTCTTCAAGCCAAGAACTTACTGAATTCACAGGCGTCAACAAATGAAAAACTTGACATGGTGGAGCAGCTCGCCCGATTTTTGTTGAGCCGTAATAAACGAGTCCTTTCCTTAATCAGGAAATATTTTTTACTGGAAGATCTTCTCTGGATAAAAGAACGGTTGATCGGAACCGGTTTTCTTGGCGGAAAAGCACTGGGAATGCTTCTGGCCCGTAAAATTTTGATACAGGATACCTCCTTTCAATGGAACACTATTCTAGAACATCATGATTCTTTTTATATTGGTTCCGATGTTTTCTACTCATATATTGTTCAGAATGGCTGGTGGAAGCTATTCATGGCCCATAAGACCAGAGAAGGGTATTTTGAAAAAGCTTTTGAACTGAAGAGCAGCATGCTCAAGGGAATTTTCCCGGAAGAGATTAAGGAACAGTTTAAACGCATGCTGGAGTATTTCGGTCAGTCGCCTATTATCGTGCGCTCCAGTAGTCTGCTGGAGGATGCTTTTGGCAGTGCATTTTCCGGAAAATATGAAAGCTTTTTTTGCGTCAATCAAGGTTCCCCTGAAACGCGGTATCAACATTTCGAAGAAGCGGTAAAAAAAATTTTCGCCAGCACGATGAATGAGGATGCACTTGTCTACCGTTTGCAGAGAGGGCTTGATCAGCAGAATGAACAGATGGCCATTCTGGTCCAGCGTGTATCCGGCGCCTACCGGGAACAGTTTTTTTTCCCGGAAATCGCCGGAGTCGGACTTTCCCACAATCCCTTTGTCTGGAAAAAAGATATGAACCCGAAAGCCGGCATGTTGCGGCTTGTTTTCGGTTTAGGTACCCGTGCCGTAAATCGGGTTGATACGGATTACCCAAGGATTGTGGCTGTTGATGAACCATTGGTGCGGCCCTTATCGGAAATGAAGGACATCCGTAAATTTTCACAAAACTATGTCGACGTTTTAAATCTGGAGGATAATCAGCTTCAAACTGTTTCAGTCCGGGAGTTGGCCCGTAAAGGACTAGACACCAAACTGAATATTTTGTCGATCCGTGATACGGAAGCGATTGAAAACTTGCGGGCTGTTGGAAAGATTGAACAGGAAATGCGGATTCTCACCTTTGATCCGTTTCTGACGGACACCGCTTTTATCAAAACAATGGCCAAAATGCTTCAGACGCTTGAAAGCGGCTATCAGTACCCGGTGGATATTGAATTCACAGTCAATTTCAACCAGGTGGATAAAATCCAGATCAACCTGCTGCAATGCCGCCCATTTCAAACCTTTGGGGAGGGTGTTCGTGTGGAAATGCCTGATCCGATACATCCGGATAAGGTCATTATCCAGACCGAGGGAAACTTCATGGGAGGCAACGTATCGCAGCCGATCGCGGGTATTATTTTTGTCGATCCACAGGAATATGTCGCTCTTTCCCTGTCTGATAAATACAGTGTAGCGCGCCTGATCGGCAGATTGAATAGGCAGGTTATAGATCGGGTAAAAATGCCCACGCTTTTATTGGGTCCGGGCAGATGGGGGACCCATTCGCCCGCCATGGGGATTCCGGTGACATTTTCAGAAATCAACCATATCATCGCCATGGCGGAAATCAGTTACAAGGATGGGAGTCTGATTCCGGACCTATCATTTGGGACTCATTTTTTCCAGGATCTTGTTGAAACACGGATTTTCTATCTGGCGGTTTATCCGGAAAAATCAGGCGTTGTGTTTAACCGGAACTGGTTTCAGGATCTTCCGAACATGCTTGAAATGTTGTGTCCGGGCGAAGAGCGTTTCAGTTCGGTCGTGAAAGTATGTGATATCCGGGACAAAAATTTGATCCTATGCGCTGATATCACAACCCAGAAAATGCTGTGTTACCTGTCGTAAGGCCGACAGGTAACCGCATCTCTTTTCAGGACATCAGACCACGCCATAGGCCAGCATGGCTTTGGCTACTTTAACGAAACCGGCGATATTGGCACCGGCCACATAATCTCCTTTTTTGCCGTATGCTTCGGCGGCATTTAAGCAGGCATTGTGAATACTTTTCATAATGATCAGAAGCCGATTGTCCACCTCTTCCCTTGTCCAGGACAGTTTCATGCTGTTCTGACTCATTTCCAGACCTGATGTGGCTACACCACCGGCGTTGGCGGCTTTTCCGGGCCCATACAGGACGTTGTTGGTCTGAAAAATCCTGACCGCTTCCGGTGTGGAAGGCATATTGGCGCCTTCGGCCACACAAATGCATCCATTTTTCACAAGCGCCGATGCATGCTCGGCACTGATTTCATTCTGTGTGGCACATGGCAGTGCAATATCGATTTTGATGCCTTGACTTTGGATGACATCCCACACATTCTGGCCGTCAAAACAGACGGTGTTGTATTTATCAGCATATTCCTTGATTCGGCCTCGATAGGTATTTTTCAGCTCTTGGATATAGCAGCATTTTTCAGCGTCAATACCTTTTTCATCAACAACCGTAGCGGAGGAATCACATACGGTGATCACCCGTCCTCCCATCTGGTTGACTTTTTCAATGGCAAACTGAGACACGTTTCCGGAACCGCTTACTGCAACGATTTTATTTTTAAAGTCCAACCCTCGTGTGGCCAGCATTTCAGCGGCAAAATACACCGTGCCATAGCCGGTAGCCTCAGGGCGGATCAGACTGCCGCCGTATTCAAGGCCCTTTCCGGTCAGCACGCCTGTGTGTTCGTTTTTAATTTTTTTATAATAACCGTACATATATCCTATTTCTCTAGCGCCGACACCAATATCACCGGCAGGGACATCGATCTCCGGTCCAATATGCCGAAACAACTCTCGCATAAAGGCCTGACAGAATCGCATCATCTCAGCATCGGATTTTCCCTTGGGGTCAAAATCAGATCCGCCTTTGCCGCCACCCATAGGAAGTGTGGTCAGGGCATTTTTAAATATTTGTTCAAAGCCAAGAAATTTGACGATATTCAGGTTTACGGAAGGATGCATCCGGATTCCCCCTTTAAAGGGTCCGATTGCATTGTTGAACTGTACCCGGAAACCTCTGTTTACTTTTACATTCCCCTTGTCATCTACCCAAGGCACCCGGAAAATAACGGCTCTTTCCGGTTCAACGATACGCTCATATATTCCCGCCTTGACGAATTCAGGATGTCTTTCGGCTGTTGGCTCCAGCGTCTCCAAAACCTCTTCCGCGGCTTGATGAAATTCTTTCTGATCAGGATCCATGTGTTTGACTTTTTCAATAACGTACTGAACAATTGACATCGGTTTTTTCTCCTTTGGTTGATAGCAGATTAACTGGCCTCACGAATTAAATAGCCATTGATTTTTTTATATGTGGAATAGTCTCCGTTTGTATGTGCGATGTATATTTTTTCGGGTTTCAAGACGGGTTGCGGGGCGCCGGCATTTCTTTTAAAAAAATGAATATCGTCTTGGTCAATTCCATCTTTGTACAAATATTCCCGCTTCAAGTCTTCCAGACTGTCAAAGCCGCTTCCAAAAAAGGTCAATTTTGAAAAGAATGGTTTGCGGCTGGTGGTGTCCGCCAGGACGGCAAAATGGAGCGGATAGGATGGATCGCCGATTACCAGGAGGTATTGTTCCTTTGAACTGATGATCCGGTAATTAGACGGGAGATCCGTCTGGTCGATTTCTGTAAAATCGTCCTTTAGAAATACGGCCGCTTCCTGGCTGTCGATATCCTCAAACGACAACAAATCTGAACATTTGAAAAAACCAAGCACATACAAGGCAATACTGAAACTGCTGATTTGTTCGTAGATCGGATTTTCCCGTTCACACATCCGAGAGACTTCATTGATTCTTTCCGATATGAAAAAGTTTTCATGCTTCATCATTTCTGTCCTTTCCTTTGCGGTTAAACCGGTTGAGGCCATGTGCGTTGGGCTTTAATGGCAGTAACCCGGAACATTTGATGGCCATACCATTTATGGCAAATCCGTAAACAGTTGCTCAGCAAGGTCTGTGCCGAAAGAACAAATGGCCAAGCTGTTTGATAACATACTGCAATTACATATGATAAGTAATTTTTAAACAGGACGCATCATGACGGAGATATGTCTGCTGTTGACAATCAGGCAGTTGTTTAAAAAGGTTTTCGGCTTAAAGCATTTGCCGTGTGCGATTCAGCACGAGGAAAAGCAAATTTGGGAAGCTGCTCAAAAATTGAACAGAAGTGGTGAAATAGAAGCAGTAAAATGTTGCAATTCAAGAAAACATGGATTTCTCTTCCATTTTTTTCAGGTGGTGGCGCAGTGTATTGCGGCTGATGCCCAGCAGTTTTGCAGCATGGACCTGGTTGTTGCCGCATTGTTTCAAGGCTCTCTGAATTAAGGTGTCTTCCACCATCTCAATGATGTTCGCGTGAATGTTGTCTTCGGAAAGACGAAGAATATCGGGAATGATGGCATCCAGCTTGTTCCTCAGTCGATCCAGCAATTGTTCCCGGTTGAGATGGGACAAAGGCTTTCCTTCTTCCTGGGAGGAGAGAATAAAATGGTCTTCTGAAATAAAATCTCCCGTAGTAATGAGAATGGCCCGTCGAATTGCGTTTTCGAGTTCGCGGACATTCCCCGGCCATGAGTATGATTTTAGTTTTTCCCGCGCCTCTTCGGAAAAATAATGCACGGATTTGTCGTATTCCCGGCGGAAGCGGGATAGAAAATAGTCTGCCAGCAGAAGGATATCCTCCGCCCTTTCTCGTAAGGGAGGGAGTTGAATGGTGATGATTTTCAGGCGCCAGAATAGATCTGCCCGAAATCGTCCCTGCTGTACTTCCACATCCATGTCTTTATTGGATGCGGCAATCACACGCACATGGACTTTAATAGTTTGTGACCCTCCCAGCCGCTCTAATTCTCCTTCCTGCAGCACCCGCAGAAGTTTGGCCTGGGTATTCAGCGACATATCAGCGATTTCATCTAGAAAACAGGTTCCGCCGTTGCATCTTTCGATTTTACCAATGTGTGTTCGTTCCGCTCCTGTAAATGCCCCGCGTTCATATCCAAACAGCTCGCTTTCGAACAGGTTTTCCGGTATGGCCGCACAGTTGATGGCGATAAACGGTTTTTCCTTGCGGCTACTGTGGTGATAGATGGCGCGGGCAACCAGCTCTTTTCCGGTTCCGCTTTCGCCGGTGATCATTACCGATACATCTGATTCGGCGATCTGGCCGATCAATTTGTAAACATCCTGCATCTTTCTGCTGGTCCCGATAATTTGCAATTCGTTGGAAGTGGGAAGGGACTGATCGGGCTGTTCTGCATCAGGAAAGCTGATGACTTCCTTCATCTGCCGATTGACCTGGAGTGCCTCGGAAACAATGCGGCTTAACTCTTTTCTTTCAAATGGTTTGACAAGGTAATCATACGCACCGCGTTTCATTGCTTCAATGGCAATATAGGTGCTTCCATATGCGGTCATCAGAATGACCGGTGTTTTAACCTGGGAGGCTTTTATTTTCGTTAATATATCGATTCCATTTGCTTCGGGCATTTTGTAATCCAGCAAAATCAAGTCAAAGGCTTCACGTTGAATGATTTCGACCGCATCCAGGCCGCTGAGACAGGTTTTGACTTCATATCCTTTGCGTTCAAAAAAACGGCTCAGGAAATGTATAAGTCCCTCATCGTCGTCAATCAGAAATATTTTTTCCATTTTTTTCACTTATGTAGAAGCTGTTTTTATCGGTAAAAAAAGCGAAAAGACGGTTCCTTTATCCATATGGCTTTTTACCTGGATATCACCGCCATGATGTCTGATGGCGCTGAGTACCAGGGGAAGACCTAATCCGGTACCGGAGGCTTTGGTTGTAAAAAAAGGATCGAAAATATTGATGATCCGATCTTCGGGAATACCTGTGCCGGTGTCCCTGATATCGATCCGGAGGCAAGGTTCAGAGCCTCCGTTCGATGGCAGTAAAGACTTTTTTGCCTCAACGGAAAGGCTTCCCTTGTGGGACATTGCTTCCAGTGAATTCACGAACAGATTGATAAGTGTTTCTTCCAGCAATATCTGATCTCCCCATATCGTCGGCAAATGATCCTCAATCTTTATATACAAAGAGCATTCCTGCTTGTTTAGCATCGGTTTCACAATCTGGATCACATTTTCGATCAGGAGGACCACATCAATGTTCGAAAAAACCGGATCCTTTGGTTTGGAAAAATCCAGAAAACGGTTGATGGTCGACTCAATGCGTTTTACTTGCTGCATTGCGATGTCATAGTCTTCCTCAAATTCCGAGGATATCTCAACTTCAGCTTGAATCGATTCCAAAAACAATTTCAGCGAAGTGAGCGGGGTTCTGATCTCATGGGCTA
>PNOB01000020.1 GCA_013824585.1 Desulfobacterium sp.
TTAACAACCAGATTTTCAAACAGCTCTCTACATGTTGACACATAATTGACTTTCATATATGTTCATTTCCAAAAAAAGCAGTACCAATCCACTCAAAAATGCTGATCTGGCTGAGTTCATTGAATTGCAGAGTACCAAAAAAGGAGCCTGAAACCATGACCGAAGACATTCGCTGGAAACAGCGCTTCGACAATTATCTCAGAGCATTTCAAACCCTGCGTCGAGCGGTGGAACTGGCTGCTCAGCGTGATTTGTCCGAACTGGAGCAGCAGGGGTTGATTCAGGGTTTTGAGTTCACCCATGAACTGGCATGGAATGTCTTGAAGGATTATCTGGAAGAACAGGGCTTTGTTGGCATCATCGGCTCAAAAAATGCGACAAGGGAGGCTTTCAAAAATGGCCTGATCGAGAACGGTGAAGTCTGGATGGACATGATTAAAGCCCGTAACCGCACTTCTCACGCATACAACTCGGAGACGGCTGAGGAAATCGTTGAAGCAATTCTGACAAGCTTCTACCCCGCCTTTGAACAACTTGCCGGGAAATTTACTGCACTGGCGAAACAAACCGGGAACGAGTGATGCGCTACGGCTTGAGCGAACAAACCATCGAAAAAATATGTGGCGTATTTGCCAATCATCCTGCCATTAACAAGGCGATACTGTATGGGTCGCGAGCAAAAGGCACCTTTCGGCCAGGCTCGGATATTGACTTGAGTCTCACCGGCGATGGACTCTCCGCGAAGGAACTCAGTGAAATTGACTCAGAGTTGGACGATCTGCTTCTGCCTTACACCATTGACCTGCTGATTTTTAATAATCTTGATCACGCCAAATTGCGCGAACACATTGAACGGGTCGGCGTCATTTTTTATCAGCGCTAAAATATCAAGGCACTGCCATGAAAAAGGAGTGGCAGATGACTCAGAGTCTTATCTTCTATTTCTGAAACAGATACTCCAAGGAATTGAGGTTGTCGCTGATTTCATAGGAAAGCATCTGGGCCAGCGCATTCAGGATCACGATGGCATTCTTGTCTGCATCTTTTTTTGCGATATGGCCGGTTCGATCCAGGATTCCGGAATTCACCTGCTGGACTTTTTCATAATGCTGATCCAGCTTGGTCAGTTCCAGATCCGGTATCAGTCCTTTTTTATATTCAAAATACTGTCTGAGAAGGTAGATGGAGGCAGAGCGGAAGATGGTTTCCTCCACAGTTGAAAACGGAAGATGAAACCTGGCCATGGGTTTAAAAAAATTCATGATCGGACAATTGCTGGTTGCCATGACGATTCCGAAAATGGAAAACAATCCTTCCTGAACCGATGCTTCCTTCATATAGGTCCGTTCCGGCGTTTTACAGGTGGCCGTGCATTGATCTGAAGAGATTTCATTTTTAAACTCTTCAACGATTTCTGCGATATTCACAGCAATCGGGCAGAACGGGCTCTGCTCCTTTTCAAGGGAACAACAGGAGCATTGATGGAATTCCAGTTTTGTCCATTCCGGCTTTGGCTCACTCCCCTTTGGGACAAGGGTGATGGTTTCCGGGTCGAGTGTGATGTTGAATTTCTTTTTATTGCCGCTTTCAAACTGAAATTCATATATTATGCAGTAGGATCTTTTTCCAGCCGTAGAAGTCATCTGAATTTTCCCCAAACCTTCCTGTATTGTCATTACTACGAAAACCGGACACGATGTGAATCTTTCGCGCTATTCTGTTCTTTCCATACGTTCCGGATTCCGACTTTCTCTGGAATAATGAAATTAAATTTTTTTACGGTTTCATCAAAATTCAGATTTTACATATCTCTTTCAGAAAAAAGTGTAAAGAGTACAATTTAAGACAGCGTAAATAAAGAATTCAGAACCGGAATGGCAGATTACAGGACAAGTTCCTGAATAAATGAGGTGAGCTGGCTTAAATTCTGACACGGCCTTACTTCATGACAATAGGCCTTGTACAGGTTCATTTCACTGTCACCCGAGTTCCAGAAACGTTCCGGTTCGGGGTTCAGCCACACGACCCGGCGGCACTTATCCCGCATCTCTCCGAGTATCTGATCCTGGGGATTGAAATGATTCGACCGGCCGTCACCGACAATGATCAAGGTTGTTTTTTTGTTCAGCACATCCATATATGTTTTCTTGAACCGGACAAATGTCTCACCATAGTCCGTAAGCGCCTCATACTGAATACCCGCCTCAGTCATCACTTTTTCCACAGCTTCATTGATATCATGCTTTTCAAAAATTCCGGTGACCTCGGCAATCTCCGATATAAAAACAAAACTCCTGACCTTGGCAAAGCAGTTTTGAAGAGAAAAAAGCATGTTCAGCATGAACCTGGCAGCAGACCAGACCGATCCGGATATATCGCAGATGGTAACGATTTTGCCTTTTCGCGGCGGCCTCTTTTTATAAATTACTTCTATGGGAATGCCATGGTAACGCCCGGCTCTGCGCAATGTTTTTTTGATATCCAGTGTCCCTCTGTTTTTCAACGCCCATCTTCTGGTGACAATATCGTTCAGCCTCCGGACAAGCTGCTTGATGACCTGCCGCATCTCTTCGACTTCACTCTGGGATAAAGAGGAAAAAAACTTTTCACCAAGTCCTTTTCCCTGTTGCGTTCCTGACTTAACCTGCTTCAGTCCCTCGTTATACGGTTTGTTCTCTTCCGTCAGCATGTTCAGAGCGACATCAAGCCTTCTGTTAAGATTATCCATGATCTGCTTCCGGGAACGGATTTCAGCAGAACCTGCCTGATTTTCCATGAACCGGGTCATTCGACTCCGGGTCTGATTGATCTGAAGCATGATTTCAAGGCGCCCGGACAAACCGCCAAGGTTCGATTTCAGTGCCTGAGATGAAATCAGTTCGGATGTTCGCAACTTCTGGAGTTTCTCAAGCAGTAGCAAAGGATTTCCAGACAGGAACTCCACAATGGCCTTTTCAAGTTCATTGCTGTTTTCTGCATCCTGAAGGCTTTCCAGAACCTCCTGGTAGAGATCCACCCCTTGGTCCTGATTCTCAAGATGACTCACATCCAGTTTCAGATTATGGAAATAAAGAGAATATAATCGATCAAAATGTTTCTGATCTCTCCTTGTTTTTACAAAATTGGTATTCAGGACTGCTTTGAATTGAAATTCATCTACCGGATTGATCAACTGCAACTGGGAAATGCAATCCAGTGCTTCGGATGTGGATACTTTCAGGTCGGATGTCCGGCAGAGGGCAACAAATTTTATAATAAGGTTTACCATATTCAGATCACCGGCTTATTTTCCTGTACTGTCGAATCAGACAATTTTTGCAATAGACTGTTTGACAAGTTCCGTATCTGCCCGATATTTACAGATCACATTCAGGGTGTCGATCGCAACTTCCGGTGTAAGATCCTGGACCTGGAGTGCAATCAAAGATCGGGCCCAATCCAGTGTTTCGGAAATGGAAGGTTTTTTCTTCAGATCCATGTTCCGAATTTTCACAATCGCATGAACCAGCTTTTGAACCAGCGTTTCCTGTATTCCGGGAACCTTCATTTTGACAATTCTGGTCTCCAGCTCCTGATCCGGGTAGTCGATATACAGATACAGGCAGCGGCGTTTCAAGGCGTCACTGATATCGCGGTAGTTGTTGGAAGTCAGCACAACAAACGGAATATGGACAGCCTTCCGGGTGCCCAGTTCCGGTATGGATACCTGAAAATCACTGAGCAGTTCAAGCAGGAATGCCTCAAATTCTGGGTCTGACTTGTCCACCTCGTCAATCAGAAGGACAACCGGCTCAGGGGAGCTGATTGCCTGAAGAAGAGGCCTTGTCTGAATAAAGCGTTCGGAAAAAAAAGCATCTTCCTGCTCTGCAATTTTATCCACTGCTTCAGACAAGGTATGGGATTCAGAGATAACATCATGGATTTTTTCTTTGACAATCTGGGTGTAGAGAAGTTGTTTTGCATATTCCCACTCATAAAGAGACTTTGCTTCATCCAGACCTTCATAACACTGGAGACGAATCAGATCCCTTCCCAGTGTTTTTGCAATCGCTTTGGCAAGCTCTGTTTTACCAACACCGGCAGGGCCTTCAACCAGAAGGGGTTTCTGGGTTGCAGCAGACAGGAACACGATGGTTGCGATCTCCCTGGATGCGATATAATTTGCTTCAGACAATCCTTTCTGAACATCCTCGACACTCGTAAACTTCATTGCCTTTTGCCCTCCTCCTGCCTGTCCATTTCATGCCGTATCGTCTATTCCGATTTGCTTTCATTTGATACGATCATGACCACACATAGGGCAGGCACAGGGGCCTGCCCCTACGAATCATGTGACATCTTGGCTGCATAATTGAATGATTAACCGAACTCTGTCAATCCATGTTTATCCTAAGGTTCATCTTATTACACATGATCCATCACAAATACAAACAGAAAACTCACACACAATATGCCATCCGGACAAGAAAGAACAGGCGGTTCTACATTACAGTCATTCAGGAGAGGCTCGAAAAAAATGGCTATCTCCGAAAAAAATCAATTGCCTGTCTGAGTTCGGCAAACCGATGGATAATATAGTCAGGACTCACACCGTCCATCTGTTTTCTGCCCTGGTTGGAGGAAAAAAATACGGTTTTCATGCCAAGACACCCGGCGCCGAAAACATCCCGGTACATATCGTTACCGACAAAAATTACCTGTTCGGGCTTTAACGCCATGTCTGTAAGCGCGGCTTCGAACAGCCTTGGGTCCGGCTTTCTGAACCCGTAATCACCGGACACGATGACCGGATCAAAATAGGATGCAAGTCCCACAGCCCGAAGCTCCGGCATGGCCCAGGCACTCTGGCCATCGGAAACAGCCGCCATCTTGTAGCAGGGACACAATTCATCCAGTACGGCATTTACATCCGGGTAAAGCGTCAGACGGAAACGCGAAATTCCCCGGTACATCTCAGCCAGAAAGCGCGCCTCCGTGTCTGATGATATAAGCGGCTGATCGGATTCAGGCAAATAGCGTCTTAAAAACTCTCGCCAAACCCCTACCGCGTCAAATTCCGGATATTTTTCTCCGCCTGCTGTG
Organism: Desulfobacterium sp.; assembly: GCA_013824585.1. Lineage (GTDB taxonomy): Bacteria > Desulfobacterota > Desulfobacteria > Desulfobacterales > SURF-7 > QZKS01. The sequence continues at coordinate 5,083 of PNOB01000020.1, forward strand.
CGCTGACTGTCCATAATCCGGAAATAAGCGTCCTTGACCTCCCAGCGGTTCATGTAGATTCCCCGGTAAGTCAAAAAATGGCTGATAGCCCGGTAGATTTCCTCATGGCCTTCATTTGTGAGAATATCTATAAGTGTACCGTTGATGTCGAAAATAATACCTTGAATTTTCATATGTCCTTTCTCAGAATCTGTTCAGCCTCATCAATCAACTGCCGCCGGTAGTCATAGTCGATCCAGGAATTCCGGGCGATGCGCAACAAGGTGACGGCCATGTAAAACGGCAGCCGACGGGTGATGGCGCGAAATGCGGCGTCCCGGTCCGGAAAATGACAGCAGTATTCCCAGAGAAAATGCCCGATATAAGGCTCCGCAGCCCAAGGGTCTCTGGTATGCCGGAAAAAAAAATGTTTCAGCTCCCCGCAAAGCTGGCCCAGATCGAAAACGCGATCCGCCCATTTCATCCGTTCCAGATCAATCGCCATCACATCCCGTCCACGGCTAAAAAGAATGTTGGATGGCGTTGCATCCCCGTGAACCAGCACGGCGCGGTCCTCCCACATGCAACTTCGCCCACGCCATCGCTCCCGTAAATATTGAAATGCCTGGGCATCATCGTCACTCAGGCCCCAACGTTCCATCAAAAAACGAACAAACCGTTCCATGCAGCGGCAGGCTTCATCAAAATCGACCAGGGAGTCGCCCGCCGTTCGGTTATGAAGGGTGGCGAAAAAATGCCCCAGACCGGACAGCTTCCGGAAAAGACGTTGTTTCCTGCCGTTAACCATGGCGCTTGTGATGACACGGCTCAGGGTTTCACCAGCCAGATATTCCACCACCAGCAAGTTGTCGATATCCGGGTTAAACCCAAAAGGCCGAACCACATAATGCGGCGGAACGGAGAACCCAAGGCTGCGCAAAAAAAGGAGGTTGTTGAATTCGGTTGCTCCGGTCCTTCGGGCTTTATCCCTGCTCGACGCCTTGAAAAATTTGCCCACCAGGCGGATGCCCCGGTTTTTTTCCTCATACAGGAACACATCCCTGGAAACATGGAATCGAAAAACTTTCCATGCAGCATCCGGCACGGAAAAACCGAGTTGAGGCACAATATGATGCTGCAAATACCCGTACAACGGGTCTTCCTGGTGCAGATATCCGAGATTGGTTCCAGTCATAATTTGCTGATAAGACTTTGAAAACCAGGTTGGATTTTAAGCCTTGATAAATTCCGTTCAGTTTTTTCGATCAACTTCAATATGAGCATCCAATAATGAATTACGTCGTACCATTGAAATCATAGTATATAACCGGTATCAGAAAATTCAACCAATTTCACATGACCGGTCTGTCTGGCAGAGGTGCATACCCCGCCATTTCAATATCTGTGGTGCCCCAATCGTACCATTTTTCTTGACCGGACAAGGCTGATCCTTTAGAACAGGATACTGTAAATGCAATTTCAACCATTCAGAGTTCATGATGAAATCTACTGGAGAAACCAAAATGCGTCAAAAAAATGAGCCCATAGAGATCAAGTGCCCGAAATGCAACCACACTGAAATTATTTACCTTCCGAAAGAAGATTTCCCCAAGTGCCCGGATTGTAAAATTGAAATGGTGATCAAAGAGCTATTGGATGAAGGAAAATCCTGTTAACCATACTGACAACCCAAAAAAATGTAACAATTAAGGAGGTAATGGCATGAAACGTTTGTTGACAATCAAATGGTTTGCATTGTTCACCCTGCTATTATGTATTTCCGCTCCGGTTTTTGCTGCTGACATTGAGCTTGCAAAAAAATCAACCGTGGAAAAAATTCTACAGAGAGGAGAACTCCGGGTTGGTTTTGAAGCCGGTTATATGCCGTTTGAAATGACCGACAAAAAAGGACGATTCGTGGGATTTGATATTGATATGGCCATGGAGATGGCAAAAGCCATGGGGGTTAAATTTGTGCCGGTGAATACAGCCTGGGATGGTATCATTCCTTCCCTGATCACCGATAAATTTGATATTATCATGAGCGGGATGACCGTAACCCAGTCCAGAAACCTGAAGGTCAATTTTGCCGATCCTTATATCATCGTCGGGCAGACCATTCTGCTGAACAAGAAACATGAAGGAAAAATCAAATCCTATAAGGATCTGAACAATCCAAAATTCATCGTTACCTCAAAACTCGGAACCACCGGTGAAGAGGCGGTGAAAAAACATATCCAGAAATGTACGTATAAATCCTTTGAAACCGAAACAGAAGCCGCCCTGGAAGTGGTTGCCGGAAAAGCCGATGCCTATGTATATGACAAACCGAATTGCGTTGTGTTCATGGCTGAGCAGGGTGCGGACAAGCTGGTCTTTCTGGATGAACCTTTTACCTACGAACCCCTTGCATGGGCAATCCAGAAAGGTGATCCTGACTTCTTGAACTGGCTGAACAATTTTTTACGGCAGTATAAAAATGACGGCCGGTATGAAAATACGTATAACAAATGGATCTTAAGCACAGACTGGTACAGAAACGTCAAATAATCCAGTGTGATTCAGATGAAAAATCTCATACAAGCAGCAGGTTCGCTGCTGCTTGTATGAATTCATGATAAACTCTTTGTTCACAATCAAAACATGAATTGGAATTCAACCACATGACGATACCGGGTAATCCATTAAAAAAATCCACCTATTTTCTGTCCATAGCTTTATTTTTCATAATGCTGATAGGAATTATCGGAGGGATCTATTTTGCGACCCTTCAGATTGACTATGTATGGCGATGGTATCGCGTGCCACAATATTTTATTTTTGAGGACAAGATGGAGGTCAAATCCGAGATCCAGGGAGAAGTATCCTCCATTCGCGTCTCTGGTGAAGAAACCTTCATCACGATAAAGGATTCGAATCAGGAAGCCACTTACTCGGTTACCGATGGAACCCTTCTTGTGGATGAAGGCAACATGGTCTATCCTGGCGATACCCTGGCTTTCCAAAAAAAATGGAAAGCCGGAATCCTGATGCAGGGGCTCTGGCTGACACTGGAAGTCAGTTTCATCGCGATTATTTTCGGAATTGTGATCGGACTTTTTGCCGGTCTGGCCCGGATTTCATCCAATCCAGCACTCAAATGGTCAGCAATAACTTACATTGAACTGATCCGGGTTCTCCACTCCTTGTACAGATATTTATCTGGTACTTTGTTCTCGGAACCCTGATCAATACCATATTGGCCAAACATGACATGTGGCAAGTTCCTCCCCTCTGGTTCGGTGTAGCTGCTCTTGCCATGTTTACCGGAGCTTATGTTGCTGAAATCGTCCGTGCGGGAATCCAGTCCATCCACAGGGGACAAAGCGAAGCCTCCCGGTCATTGGGAATGACCTATGTCCAGAGCATGATCCATGTGATTCTTCCCCAGGCGTTTCGACGGATCATCCCTCCCCTGGCAGGACAATTTATCAGCATGATAAAAGATTCATCCCTTCTGGGTATTATTGCCATCCGGGAACTGAGTAAGGCCACCCGGGAAGTCGTTACAACCAGCCTACAGCCTTTTGAACTCTGGTTTGTCTGTGCAATACTCTATCTGGTTCTGACATTCAGTTTTTCCATGTTTCTCCAATATATAGAAAGGAGGACTCTTTCCCAGTGATTCACGTTGAAAATCTTTCAAAGACTTTTTTTGTTCCCCACAAGGTCAAGGCCCTAGATAATGTCAGTGTCCAGATCCATGCCGGTGAAGTTGTCGTGGTGATCGGACCGTCAGGGTCCGGGAAAAGTACTCTCCTCCGATGCCTCAACCAGCTTGAAACTGCAAACAGCGGAAAAATTCAGATTGATGGAATCGATCTCATGGATCCGAAAACCAACATCAACAAGCTGCGGGCAGAGGTCGGAATGGTTTTTCAATCCTTCAACCTTTTTCCGCACAAGACCGTTATTGAAAATATCACGCTTGCTCAGGTCACGGTCCGAAAACGAACGAAAGCCGATGCCCATGAAAAAGCCATGCTTCTGCTGAAAAAAGTCGGAATTACAGACAAAGCAAATGTGTATCCGGATCAGTTGTCCGGTGGTCAGCAGCAACGGGTTGCCATTGCACGCGCATTGGCTATGGACCCGAAAATCATGTTGTTTGATGAACCCACCTCAGCGCTGGATCCGGAAATGATCGGCGAAGTGCTGGATGTCATGAAAACCCTGGCCAGGGAAGGAATGACCATGGTTGTGGTGACCCATGAAATGGGCTTTGCCAGAGAAGTTGCAGACCGGGTTATCTTTATGGATCAGGGAGCCATTCTGGAAACCGGTACACCGGAACACTTTTTTACCAATCCGGAAAATGACCGGACAAAGCTGTTTCTGAGCCAGATATTATAGGATAGATGAGCCAATTTCAAAACGATTAAATAGCATCACACCGGCGAAAGCCGATGTCCAGAAAAGAAGCGCTACGCTTTACTGCGTGTCCGGCTTTCGCCGGAACTACAACAACAGATTTTTGAAATTGGCTCAGATAGTTATTTTCTCCGAAAGTGTTCCTGCCACTCAACCCCATTTTCTTTAAAGGACACATCCTCCTTGCCGATGTGCGTAATGGTTATCCCTTCAAAATTATCCCCTTCGTGAAACAGCCGGTTGTTGATAAGAATAAAACTGCTTTCCGGATCAGGTGACCAGGCAATAGCCTGAAGATGAATTCTTGTGTCCTGTTTTACTTCAAGCTGAGGCGGCAATTTCCGGATACTGTCTGGATTGGCAACTGGAGCTTCAGTGTTGACGGGAACATCTGCTATGGGCTTGGTAACCGGCACTTCCGTTTTGACAGGAACTTCTGCCATGGGCTGAGTAACCGGGACTTCCGTTTTGATGGGAACTTCTGCCATGGGTTTGGATTTTTTTGGATTCAAATCCAAAGACTGGTTTGTGTTAATGGTTTTCGGTTTCAAATCGGCAATGGTTATCTTATTTTTGGAAGCATGCTGCCGGGAGGCATCCACGTATATCTGTTTCTTTTGAGTTTTAACCTCAATTTTTTGAAGCGGAACTTCAGAAGCAGGGCTAAAAAAAGTTTCGGAAGCAGGAGTTAAAGGAATATCCGAGTGTAATGAATAGAACCATGTTGAACCGCAAATCAAAACCAGTATGATGAAACCCAATAGGATCTGTTTCTTATTTTGCTTATTTCTCAGTTTTACATCGATCTGATCTTTTAACTGGACAGGACCGGGCCATGTCAATGAAGGATCATGATGGTCTGATTCATTTGATTCCTTTTCGATCTTTCTGAGTGCTTTTAATATGGTGCTCAAATTCTATTTTCCTCTGCCGCCATGCTCAACCTGAATGAAAGGGAAATCATAAGACCTGCCGAAGGTGCGGAATCACAAGTGATCTGCTTTCATTGTACAATGCAATGATTGTAAGGGGTCCCACGATACCGTCCATGCCCAGCCCATATCTTTTCTGTATATCCTTAATCGCATTACGGACAGCAGTATCATACGTTGAATTCAATACAATATCGGAGTAACCAATCTCCTGAAGATGCCTTTTTAAAATCATTACAGAATTGCCGTTATTTTGAACCTGAATCTCCTCTGAATATCCATAAAAATTTTTCCAGATCACATAAAATCGATGTTTCCAGAACAGAAACAGATCCTCTTTGGATACCTGGATCAATTTCCCCTCATACTCAAAAAACAGATGATCATTTTCCACCTTTACCAGTGCCAGGAATATGGGTGCCGGACTCTTAGCGGAGTATAACTCCAGGATTGCAGCATAATTCAAATTCTTGACAAGTTCCAGATCCCCTTCAAATTTTTGGACATTCAATTGATTCTGTTTGGACGCCAAAACAAAATAGTCCTGATGGTTTTCTATTTCCAGCAAAAAACTGTTCAACCCGACCTTTGCCTGCCAAAGGCCGAGAATGGATTTCATTGCAATATCCCTTGAACTCTTTGAATTGGATTCATGTAACAGATTTTCCAGATCTTCCCCTTGATAGATCATGACCTGTTTTTCCGGGGTCATCGGAGGAATCTTCATCGGATTTATGCTGGTACTGACCGCATCCGGAGTGATGTTTATCGAAGAAAGATTCGGGGATGGCTGTTTTTTTTTAATGATTTCTTTTTTCTGTGGAACGATAATTTTGTGAACCATAGGTGCATCATGACCTGAACTAGCTTTGCTTTCTTTTAAATTTACAGGTGGATAAACAAGAAGCGCTCCCAGAACCATCACCAGCGAAATCAAAACAAAAACAGCTTTACGATTCTGGTCAAAAAAAACGGTTCGAGGCTGTCTTCTCCCGGAAAGTTCCCGAATGGCCAGTACGGTGATATCCCTTGTGATCTTTCTGGTATCACGGCTGTAAGCACACAGCAGAGCACGATCGCAGACAATATTGATCAACCTTGGAATACCGCCGGAATATTGAAAAATTTTCTGAATTGCGGCTTTTGTAAACAGAATGCTGTTTTTATGAGAAGCGATTTGAATCCGATGAGAAATATATTCTCCGGTTTCTTTAGAGGTCAATGGGTTTAAATGGCAATTCAGCGTTATTCTCTGCTCCAGTTGTCGTAACTCAAATGAGTCGAGCTTTTCTCCCAGTTCCGGTTGTCCCACCAGAATGATTTGAAGCAACTTGGCTTTTGTGGTTTCAAGGTTTGAAAGAAGTCGGATCTGTTCCAGAACCTCGGTAGACAGATTCTGTGCTTCGTCAATGATCAGAATCGCCCTCTTCCCCTGTTGTTTTTTATCCATCAGAAAGCGATTCAGGATGTCGATCAGATCCTTTGTGTTTGACGGAGAAGAGTCAATAAAGAATTCATCATTAATTGCTTTCAGAAGCTGCAAAGCATCCAGCTTTGGATTAAAAATATAGGCTGTTTCGGAAGAATCATCCAGTTTTTCCAGAAACATTCTGCATACTGTTGTTTTCCCGGTTCCGACTTCTCCGGTAATGACAACAAACCCGTCTCCCTGTCGAACCGCATAGTTCAGATGTCCGAGAGCATCTTCATGGCTTTGTCCCAGATACAGGTACGCCGGATCCGGCACAAGCTTGAATGGTCTTTCCTTAAATCCAAAAAAGGCTTTATACATGATTTTTACTATTCACCGGAACAGAATCCAAAGGTTGATTATTCTTTTCCAAATTCATAATCAATTCGGAAATTACTGATGTAACTATTTGTTTTATAAAAATTTATAACCCAATGATTGCTTTTTCTACTGACTAACACAATTTATGAAATCTTCAAAGCATTAAATACGGTAAAGGTTAAAAAAGCAACCCATTCAACATCCACCCTATGACATCCAACTCAAGATGACAGGTTGAAATCCGGCTGTTGATACGATATAGGTTATGCCGGTATAAAAATGAAAACAAAAAATGGATGACTGCCAATGAAGTACTCTTTTACCTTTATGTGGTTATGGATGATGATTGTTTTATCGATTCTGGCTTCCTGTTCATCAGAACAATCAAAAATAGACACCTACCTTGAAACCGCAAAAACCCACTTCCAAAAAAATGAATTCAAGGATGCCGAAGCCCTTTATCAAAAAATCATCGCAATGAATCCGAATTCCATGGAAGCCAACAACGGACTTGCTGAAACGTATTTAAAATTGGGTAATCTGAAGTCTGCCCTCATCATCTTTAAAAAGATTCTTGCGGCAGACCCGGAAAATACCAATGCCCTTCTCAGGTTGGCCAGCCTGGATCTGTTTGGGAACAACATTGAATCCGCTATACAGAAGATAGCTATTGTCCTGAAAAAACATCCGGATCATATTGAAGCACTTTCTCTGAGTGCCGGGATTTTCGAACAACAAAAAAAACTGGATCAGGCTTCACAATCCTATGCGAAAATAATCGAGCTTGATCCGAAAAACAGCTCGGCACATGTGGCCCTTGCCAAAATCCAATTCAAACTCGGAAAATTGGATCAGGCCCGGCAAAATATGAAAAAAGCGATTGAATTAAGCCCCGAATCCATCAAACACCGTATTACCCTTGTAAACTTTCTCTTAAGTCAAAAAGAATATCCTCAGGCAGAAACTGAGATACTGCATGCGATTGAGGCCAATCCGAATAATATCGATTTATACATTATTCTGGGTAATTTTTATTTCAGTATGACAAACAAAGAAAAAGCCCAACAAGCCATTTTGAAGGGAATTCAGATCTATCCTGAAAATATCAAACTCTACCTGATCCTGGCCGGCTATTTTGAAACCTGGGGAGATTATCCGAAGGCCTTGGAGCAGTACGATAAAGCACTCGTCATACAGCCTCAAAATACAAGACTGTTAACCATCAAGGCACGCTTTCTGATCCGTAATAAACAACTGGATCAGGCAGATCGGCTTGTTCAAAAACTTCTTGAAATCAACCCCAAATACCTTCCGGCACAATCCCTGAAAGGCGAAATCTGCATCCAGAATGAAGATTTTGAAAAAGCGGTTCAAATCTTCAGCCAGTTATCTGAAAAGGAACCGGAATCCTATCAGATTCACTACCTCAAAGGAGCTGCCTATCTTGGCAAGGGCGATCTTGAAAATGCAAAAAAATCTCTGAACAAAGCGCTTTCGATCAATCCGAGCAATCTGAATGCCAATCTTCTCTTAACCGATATCCATTTAAAGGAAGGAAACCTGGATAAAGTAAAAAAAGACAGCCTTGCCATTTTCATCCATCTCTCCCAGAACAATGAAGTCAGAAATATTCTTGGAAACAACGATACACAGCGAAAATCCATTGAAAAAGGTTTAGAGTCTTTTGATTCCCTGTTTGAACTGGCTTCGGAAAATCCCACCGGATATGTCAGTACCGGAAGTCCGGATAATATGAATAAAAAGTATGACCAGATCATTCAACACTCTGAAAAAATACTGTCTTACAGACCGGAACTGATCAATGTCTTTCGAAATGTGATTCTTCTTCATGCACTTAAAAATGAATTCAACATCGCCTTTGACAAATGTGATCGCCAGATAAAATTATTCGCCGATAAACCCGAGCTGGCGGCCTTTGTGTATAACCTGAAAGGAGGGCTGTATCTTTCCAAAAAACAACTGACCAATGCTGAAAAAGCCTTTAGAAAGGCAATCAGCCTGAACCCGGATTTACTACAGCCATATTATTCTCTAGCCAGGCTTTATCTGATCAGTAAGGATGAGAATAAAGCCATCTTGCAATATCAAACCATCCTTGAAAAAAAATCCGATCAAACAGCTCCCCATATGATGCTTGGAACCATATACAACCTGCAAAAAAAATATGACCTGTCTGAAAAGCATTACCGTGAAGCACTGATAATCAATCCTGAACTTACACAAGCTGCTAACAATCTTGCATATTTATTGGCAGAGCAAGAACGGAACTACGATGAAGCGCTTTCCCTGGTGTCAAAAGCCAGCCAGCAGAAACCCGATGATCCCTTCATCAAGGATACCATGGGATGGGTTTATTACCGTAAGGGTGAGTATGACCAGGCTGTAAAATTATTATTGGAAAGTACTGAGAAACTACCTGACAATGCAACATTGCACTATCATCTTGGAATGGCTCTCTTCAAAAAGGGTGATGCTAAGCTTGCGAAACAAACCCTTGAGAAAGCGCTCAGACTGAACGATAAACTTCCAGAAGCAGATGAGGCACGGAAAATTCTGTCCGCCCTTTAATATAAATATTATGAAATATTTACCATTAAAAGTCATCATTTTTTGTATCATTCTCCCTCCGATACTGCATCTGGCGACGATACAGTCCCTGGAAAAATATCTGAAGAAGATCTTTATCGCAGAAATTGAAAATATCTATACCGGGGATACACGCCTGCTTTTTGATGGGAACCTAAGTGTCAAGGATGCTGTAAACAACAATATTGACAATTACCTCCAGAAAAACAAACTGATTCCATGGGGTGTGAAGCTCAATGTTCTGGTGATCACCAAAAGCGGAGCCATCATTTATCCATCGTTTGAAGAAGAAGACTCTCTGACTCCACCGAGTCGAAAGCAAATTGCATCTGAAAACTTTGCAATTCTCAGTGAAGGATTAAATCTCCAAATCGATATTTTCCTTGAACGAAGCTCGGTTCTGGTCATATCGATATTTTCCACATACATCATGCTTTCCCTGTTGACCCTGTCCTACTTGTACAGGAGAGGAGCAATGAAAGCAAAAATGGAAGAAAAGCATCGGGAGGAAGAACTTTCCCGCATGATTGAGATTGAAAAAGAAAATCAAAAACGAATGAATATGTTAACAGAAGACAAAACCATTCTTGCAAATGAATTCAAACGGATTAAAAACATATTGGAGGACAGTAAGGTTACAACCCTAAAAAATGAAGAAGGCATGATTGAAGAAATTATTTCCCTTGAAGAAAAAATCAAGAATATTCATGACCTCTATGATGAGCAGCAGGAAGAGAATATGGAATTGAAAGAGATTATCGGTAAATATGAAAAAGGGGAATTCAAAACCAGAAAACAGAAAGAAAAGGGTTCAAAACAAGTCACAAAACGATTTACCTCTTTATATAAAAGTATTTCCTTTCATAATCGAGCCATCCTCGGATTTGCAGACTTGACCGATGATATGCAGATCAAAGCGGAAGAAATAATTCACAAAATGGAAATCGATTCCAACCTGGTCAAAGTAAAAAGAAAGGTTTTATTGAAAAAAAATCCTGAGGCGGTTTTTGAAATTCCATTTTCCTACAATGGACGAATCTATTTCAGCAAGGGAAAGGATGGTAAAGTAAACATTCTGTCCATCGGCACAAAAAACACACAGGAAAAAGACCTCGCCTTTATTGACAGCATATAAAACCATTATGGAGATGGGAAAGGCTATTTTCTCCTCTTGCTGAGCTTTTCGATTTTCATCTTATCATTTCGCCACAGCATGGTTGTGTTTCTGATTTTCTGTGTCAGTATCCAGGCGAAATTCTGCATGATCGTAAGTGCGACAGCCGGCTTATCGATACTGAATTTATCAAATTTTGCCTTGGAAAGAATCAGTACCTCTGATTTTTCAACAGAAACTGCTGAGGCGGATCTCCGGCAGCCATCGATAAACGAAAATTCTCCAAAAATTTCTCCTGGTTGTATGATCTGAATCATCTCCTCTTTTTTTTCCCGCCAGGTAGCCTTGATAATGATTTTTATACCCCCTTTGTACAGAACATAGAGATTATCACCAAGATCATCTTCGCCAAACACATCTTCGTTTTTATCAAACGCTTCTTGATCAATGATCGAAGCGATATTTTCAAGGTCCTTTGGATGGATATCCTTGAACAGTTCAGACAATCCAAGGAATCGAATCAGTTCTTCCATAATCTATCTCCTCTTTGTGAATCTCTAAAAAAATGTCTACCCCAAGCGGATACGGTCAACAACAAAACTGCCTGCCACTTCGCTGTGTGTTTCCTTGTTGCTTTTCATCATCTCCAATCTGGCCAAAGGCATTTTAGAAACCATCTTCTTCAATGAATCAATCCCATGCAGTTTATCTGTTTCTGCCCCGATCAGGATCACAGAGGTATTGATTTTTTCAAGCCTGTTCCACAGGTTGTAATCTTTTATTGCATATGCATTTGCTTTCAGTCTGCCTGGTTCGGCTGCATCGATGGTTCCTTCATATTTTTTAACCTGTTCAGGTTCATTCTTTCGATCCAGATGAAAATATTTTAAATACCACTTCATTACAGGCTTGATTACTGCGTAAAATCCGGCTGGAATAAAATTTATGACAAACAGTAACCACAATGGAAAAGGAAACTCAGAAATCGGAGAGATGAGAAAAGACTCTTTTGGTTGTTTCCGGTTCATACTTAAATAATGAAGAATGATCGTTGATCCAAGAGAACTTCCCAGAAAATAAAAAGGCTGCTGATCCGATATTGTCCTGGATAAAATCTCTTCAATATCAAGGCTCATCCGATCAATAGAAAAATCAATCATTTTTTCGGATGGCAAATGAGCACTTTTTTTTTCTCTTGTTTCAATATAAAGCGTTCTGTATTTTTTTGAAATGACTTTCAGAACACTCTTCCATCCCTGCAGCAGCGAAATCCATCCGGCAACAAATACAATGATCGGCGTCTGCATGGTATATCCTGGCGGAATAAAATCAAAGACTTGCAGTTGTACCCCATCCGAAACCTCAAAATACTTTTCAACTACCGATACGTTGTCCTCTAAAAAAGAAACATCCTGCATGCTGACCTGTCCTTTTCATTTCATTTGGTAAGCCTTGTCGGGAATAGTTATATTATCCTTACCGATATCATAACCCTTACACAATTTTTTTTATCATGGCAATTCTATTTCACTGAATGCAGAGATACTGTCACCTGTATGATTTTGGTTGAAAAGGAAAAAAAAATTTTGCAAAACATCAGAATGTAATGGCTTGTGAAATGCAGATCCGGATATTTTCCACTTGACACAGTTTTTTCAGCATACTATCTGATCATCAACTATTTTTCATTTAAAAAATCAGAAATATAAAATTATGGCCATACAATCCGTTAATCGGGCACTGGATATTCTATTCCTGTTTACCAATACGAAACCAAGACTTGGGATAACTGACATCAGCAATCTCATCGGCCTTACAAAGCCAACCGTGCATGGTCTTGTTCAAACCCTTACAAGCCGTGGTTTCCTGTATCAGGATCCGGAGACAAGAAAGTATTCTCTGGGACTCAAGATTCACGAAATCGGGGCCATATTATGCAGCACACTCAAAATCAATCAGGTTGGAGCAGGACCAGCTCGAAGGTTAGCGGATGCGACAAACCACATGATCCGGATCGCGATATGGGATAGGGATGAAATCCTTGTCACTTTTAACGTGTTTCCGGGATCACAGACAATTAATTACCAGCAACTCGGGCCAAGGGTGCCTGCCTATTGCTCAGCCTCAGGGAAGGCCCTTCTGTCAAAGATGCCCTCCAAAAAAATAGAACAATATTTAAAGCAAACACCATTAAAACCCTATACCCCAAAAACAATCACGACCGTTAAACAGTTGAAAAAAGAACTTGAAAAAGCAAGGATCAACGGCTATGCCGAAGACCGCGAAGAATATCTCCCCGGCCTTTTCTGCATCAGTGCTCCCATTTTCAACCAGAATGGCAACCCTTATGCTGCTATTAGTATATCCGGCGGATTACATTTTTTCTCAAATGAGGAACTGGAAACTATTTCACAGCAGATGAAAGAAACAGCAGCGGAAATCTCCAGCTCAATGGGATATTTCCAGCAGGCAACCCCTATCTGATTTCAATATCGATCCCCAATGTACCACCCGGATTCAAAATGTTATTTGGATCAAAATGTTTTTTCAGCGCTTTCAGGATATCCATCTGCTTTGTTCCAATATGTCGTTCCATCCATGGGCTGATCATTTTCCCCACGCCATGATGATGACTCAGCGAACCACCATTTTTTTCAATCTGGTCAATGATCCCCTCCTGAAACTCCAGATATTCATCAATACGGTTCATCCGGGCGATAAAAATAAAATACAGATTCGTACCCTGAGGATAGAAATGGGAGGCGTGTGTCATGCATATTGTTCGGGGTCGTTTTTTGATGTACTCCCGGACACCTTGATGAAGCCGATGAAGATTGTCCCATGTCACACCGGTTTCCAGCGTGTCAATGATAATGCCGAAATCATTCAGATCTTCCCGGATATAGGAATCAATATATCGACCGTGTTCCCAATTTTTAACCGGATAACCGGATATATACATGGCTCCGTACTTTCGACATATCTTTTTTATCTGTCTTTTCACGTTTTTCGTAAAGTTTTTTTCGCCTTCGGCTGTTCCGATACACAGGCACCGTCTCATGGGCCGATACCCTTTGTAGGAAATCAGCCGGCTGATGGGTGTTCCTTCGATGCCGTACATTTTTAATGCCAGATCTGTTTCTTCCGGATCTGATATTCGGAAAACCGCAGGCTTACCAAACTCACCCTGAATAATTTCACGCGAGGCATCGACAGCCGCTTCCCATGTTGGAAAAATAAATGCAAACCGACGCCGGTTTTCAGGTCTGTATTTAAAAATTTTCAGTGTTGCGTTGACCAGCACCCCAAATGAACCTTCATTTCCTTTCATGATATCATTTACTTTCGGTCCGGTTGCCGTGCCCGGGAAATCAAGGGTCCTGAAATCACCGGTCGGCGTTATGTATTCCTGGCTCAATACAATATCATACATATCGCCATAATAAGAAGAAGCCTGCCCGGAACCAAGGGTGACAATCCATCCTCCGACCGAAGAATACTCAAAAGATTGTGGGAAATGCCCGCCGGTGTATCGATATTCTGCATCCAGTTTTTCCGGAGCATTGTTCAAAATGGATTCATACGCCGGCCCCATGATTCCGGACTCAACTGTAATCGTCTGATTGGTTTCATTGAACGATAAAACACGATTCATATGCGTGCTCATGACCAGCGTGACCCCTCCCTTGATGCATTGAAGTCCCTTTGTCACAGAACTTCCGCCGCCATAAACATGAACCGGTATCTTCTCCTGGTTACAGAATGTAACAATTTTCTGTATGTCTACTTTGCTTCGCGGATGAACAACAAGATCATTCATCTCAAGTGCTACCCCATGTCTGAGCTTCAAGGTTTCTTCCGTGGTTTTACCAGTTGAGTATCGAACCCGGTCATAGTCGCTTACGGAAACATTATCCGGTCCGACAATCTCATTGAAACGTTCGATCTGCCTTGTTTCCAGCCTGATTCTGGTTGTACATGCTACCGGTTCGTTTCCCTCATATATTTTTTTCCGGAAATCATTATCATCCATACCGAATTTTTCTTTAATGGCTTCGTACAGTCGATGATTTGGATGCTTGAAACCGTCCGGTGCACCCCATTTAAATATGGACCTTGCAGTTCCGGGTTTTGGGGGTATGCTCGTCCAGTCCGGAGTGAAATTTTTATTTTTGTTCATGGTAATGACCCTCTCAATAGGTTTCTTTTTCCGGATACCCGGTAATTTCCCGGATCTCACGGTATATGGGTTCAAGTGCATGATAAATCTTCTTATAAACGCGTTCGTATAGATTCCGGTAAATATCCACATAATCCGGTTCCGGCTTAAAGACCCTGGCATAGGTAACCATCTTCTGAATCGCATCCGGAATCGTTGGATGAATTCCAATACCAACGGCGGTGACGATTGCAGCACCAAGCCCGGATGTTTCCGAAGTTTTCCCTCTGACCAGCGGCAGGTTGAAAATATTGGCTGAAATCTGACATATGGCATCACTTTGAGAAGCTCCGCCGG
>PNOB01000021.1 GCA_013824585.1 Desulfobacterium sp.
TGTTGATGACGAAGCCGGAATCCAAAATCCTGTGGGTATGACTGGTGTGAGGCTTGAAACAAAAATACATATTGTAACAGGAGCCGTGGCCTCTGCTCATAATATTGTCAAGTGCACCAACAAGGCGGGTCTTGATGTGTGTGATATTGTACTGGAGTCTCTTGCCTCCGGAGAATCGGTTCTCACAAAAGAAGAAAAAGAGCAGGGTGTTGCCCTTTTGGATCTTGGAGGAGGGACATCTGATCTTGCTATATTTTCAAAAAACAATATCCGGCATACATTTGTTTTGGCTCTTGGTGGTAATAATCTGACCAATGATATTTCTATCGGTTTACGGGCTCCAACTGCAGAAGCGGAGAAAATTAAGAAAAAATTCGGGACGTGCTTATCGAGCCAGATTGCAGCAGATGATACGATTGAGGTTCCTGGAATGGGCGGAAGGAAGTCAAGAAAACTACCTAGACAAATTTTGGGGGAAATTCTGGAACCCCGTATGGAAGAGATGTTTACCTTGATTAAAAGAGAAATTGTCCGAGCAGAAATGGAAAGTATGATGAATTCGGGAATTGTCGTCACAGGGGGCACGGCACTTTTGGATGGTGTTATTGATGTTGCGGAGTCGGTTCTGAATGTACCGGCTCGTTTGGGAAGGCCTCAAGGAATCGGGGGTCTTGTGGACGTAGTGAACAACCCAATGTATGCAACTGCTGTTGGACTGGTTCTTTTTGGTGCAAAAAATCGAACTCAGAGTAAATTCAGGATTCGTGATGCCAATATTTTTAATCGGGTCACGACTCGGATGAAAAAATGGTTTCAGGAAATAATATGAGAGCCAATTTCAAAACGATTAAAAAGTGTCACCGGCGAAAGTCAGTGCCCAGAAAAGAGCCGAAAATACTGGATTCTAGTTTTCGCCGGAACTACAACAACAGACTTTTGAAATTGGCTCATGAGATTTTCTATTTATTGGTTTAAACATGCCCTTTGCAGCAAAAGGGTGGTTAAGGGAGTCAAGATAAATTAATTTTTACTTAGTGGAGGTGGGGAGTATGAATAACTTTACTTATGTGGAACGTGAAAAAACAGCAAAAATTAAGGTTATCGGTATTGGCGGAGCGGGTGGAAATGCAATCAATAATATGGTTGCGTCAAATCTTTTGGGCGTGGATTTTATCGCTGCCAACACCGATTCACAAGCCCTTGAAATTTCGAAAGCAGCTATAAAAATTCAGATTGGAGGAAAGCTGACAGAAGGACTTGGTGCAGGAGCAAATCCATCTGTTGGAAGGGATGCAGCTATGGAAACTGCCGATGCAATCCGCAGGGTTCTGGAAGGAAGCCATATGGTGTTTTTAACGGCTGGTTTTGGCGGAGGCACAGGCACCGGAGCAACTCCTATAATTGCTGAAATTTGTAAGGAAATTGGGGCGCTTACCGTTGCTGTTGTTACAAGACCATTTTCATTTGAAGGAAAAAAGAGAGCAAAACAGGCAGAAGAAGGTATCAGTATTTTAAAAGATGTAGCAGATACGGTTATTACAATACCCAATGACAGGCTTCGTGGCATTGCACCGAAGAATGCGAAGATGTTGGAGATGTTTAAAAAAGCGGATGAAATTTTACATCATTCTGTAAAAGGAATAACGGATTTAATCATGGTTCCCGGACTTGTTAATCTTGATTTTGCAGATGTCAGAACAACAATGTCAAAGGCTGGAATGGCACTCATGGGAATCGGAGTAGCATCTGGCGAGAATAGGGCGAGAGAAGCGGCTGAAAGAGCCATTTCCCATCCGCTCCTGGAAGATATATCCATATCCGGTGCAAGAGGGGTTTTAATGAATATAACCTGTACTAGCGATATGACTCTTGATGAAATGACTGAAGCATCGGATCGCATTTATGAAGAAGTAGGCGATGAAGCGGAAATTATCTGGGGACAGGCGATTGACGAGAGTCTTGGTGATGAAATGAGGGTCACTGTAATTGCGACTGGCATTGATGCAGAAAACTATTCCAGAAAATCTGAAAGCCGGGTAAAGGAACAGTTAAGAGGAAAAGTGAGGGATATTACTCCGGACGATTTGAAACATGCTTCCGCTTTTGAAGAGCCTACTTTTATTCGTCATCAAAAAGCAGTGGGTGAGGAGTCCGGAGCTTCTTATCGAGGCTTTAAAGGAATTGTTCTTGACAAGGATGATCTGGATATTCCGACATTTTTAAGAAGAAAGGCGGATTAATATTAAGATTGTTATCCTATGGCACGGAAAAGCAGTAATATAAAACAACGTTATATCGATTCTGAGATTGGTGATGTCTTTCAAAAGCAAAAGGGGAAAATCGATGTTGTATTGGTTTATCCCAATACATACTCCGTTGGTATGTCCAATCTCGGGTTTCAGACGGTTTATCGACTTCTGAATGAAATGGATGAAGTCTCTTGCGAACGTGCTTTTTTACCTGATTTTGATGAAAAGGCCGACAGCAAAGTTCGAACCGTTGAAACCAATCGATCCATAATGGAATTTGATGTGATTGCTTTTTCCGTATCATTTGAATCTGATTTCCTCAACCTGATAGCCGTCGTTGAGAAAGCGGGTCTTCCCCTGCAATCTGCTGCCCGAGGTGATCCCCACCCCCTCGTGATTGCAGGGGGAGTAGCCTGTTTCTTAAATCCAGAACCTGTTGCTCCCTTTGTTGACTGTTTTCTAATTGGGGAGGCGGAACAACTGCTTCCCCAATTTATTGCTGCCCTTGATCTTTCTACCGGCAGACAGAATTTTTTGTATCAAGCGGCTTGCACACTTCCTGGTGTTTATGTCCCTGCATTTTACACACCTTCCTATCACTCTGACATGACCTGCATGGATTTGATCCCGAACAGGACAGATATACCGAAAACAGTCAGAAGGGTATTTGAAAAGGAAATATCCAAGACATTTTCATGTTCCTCTATTGTTACACCAAACACCGTATTTAAAAACACCTTCCTGGTTGAAGTCAGCCGTGGGTGTCCTCATGGATGCAGGTTCTGCAGCGCAGGATATATTTACCGGCCTCCCCGATTCCGGTCATTTTCATTCCTGAAACAGAATATCGACATGGGAAAAGAGAAGAGCCGGAAAATCGGGTTCATGGGTGCAGCAGTCTCCGATCATCCGGAAATCGGAAAACTCTGTCAGTATGCCATGGATAAAGGCTTCACTGTTTCTTTCAGCTCTCTTAGGGCAAATGCCTTGACACCGGAATTGATATCTGCATTGAAAAGAAGTGATATCAAGACAGTCACCATTGCTCCAGAAGCAGGCTCTGAGCGAATGCGCTGTATTATCAACAAGGGGATAACTGAAAAAGAGATTTTAGAAGCTGTAAAAATAATTGTTCAGAGCGGGATTCCGAATTTGAAACTCTATTTTATGATCGGGCTACCGTGGGAGACAATCCATGATATTGATGCCATTGTAATACTAAGCAAAACAATAAAAGAAAGGTTTCTGTTGGAAAGTCGGGAAAAGAAACGGATTGGCACCATTACAGTCAGCGTCAATCCATTTGTTCCAAAACCATTTACACCGTTTCAATGGGCACCCATGGATAATGTCAAACAGTTGAACCAAAAAATAGAAATCATCCGGGATGGCCTTAAGAAGGTTGCCAATGTTCGAGTCCAGGCGGAATCTCCCCGTCGGGCAATTGTTCAGGGTCTCTTATCAAGGGGGGATCGAAGGGTGGCGGATATACTATTGCTTGCTGTAAAAAATCAGGGTAACTGGTCGAAAACTTTTAAAGAAACCGACCTGGATATCGGTTTTTTTGCAAACCGGGAACGGTCGGTTGATGAGTTTTTACCCTGGGATTTCATTGATCATGGAGTCCGGAAATCTTTTCTTATCAAAGAATACAATCGGGCTCATAGAGAAGAACCTTCAGCACCTTGCCCGATGAAATCGTGCGATCTATGCGGTGTTTGCAGTAACTGATTTGATTTTTATTCTGATATTCAGAGGTGGAGGGCAGGTTGCAAGTGAACAGACCGGATGTAGTTGTGATTCCAAAGGAAAAAACTGTTTTCTGGATGGATGGCAATGGATGCTGGCATAACGAATTCGGAAAATTTGAGAAGAAAAAAATAATAGATTATTTTCACGCAGCTATTGATCGGGATGCAGAAGGGTATTTTGTGCAGCAGGAAAAAGATGGTGTTTTCGAAAAAGCATATTTCCATCACGAAGATACAGCACTTTTTGTGTTTCATGTCATATTGGGCGAATCTGTTAGTTTACGTTTGAATACAGGTAAAGAAATTTTACTGAACCCGGAAAATTTGTGGATAGAGAATGATAATCTCTACCTGAGCCTTGATGGGGAACGTGTCAAGTTCACGGATCGATCAATGATGAAAATTTCTGCTATCTTGGAAGAAGAAGGAGGTGTCTGTCTGATCCGGGTTCAGGGGAGATTATATCGCATACCGGAAATTCATGAAAGGGATCCGTAAACTCGAATATCCTGGACCGCAAAGAAAATTTCAGATTTCAACTCTCCTTGTTTTTTCAGCCCGCCTTATTTTTTTTTCTTTATAAAGCAACGACATATGAGTGTCAGGCGAAGACAGGCGGAAATCCATGTTGCAATTTTTCAAAAAAGTTTGTAAAAGTTTTGTATTAAATGTAAAAGTTTTGTAAATATTTAATCAAATCAATTAATCGGCATTTTTTTTGCTTAATGCCGATCATCCCATTTTTTACGGTGACATCATGATAAAACATTCAAATATATTAGGCGTGGATATCGGATCGGTATCCATCTCTCTTGCAGAAATAACACCTGATAAACAAATATGGAAGACCAGCTATGAATTCCACCATGGGAATATCAAAGAAACCTTGATCCATATGCTGGAGAAATATGATGTAACCGGATTATGCGGAATAGCCTCTACATCGTCCACACCATTAATTGTTAAAGTGAATCAGCAATATGATAACCGTATTGCTGTTATGAAAGCCTGTGATCATTTTCACGGTCAGGTTCAGGCAATTTTGCTTGTGGGTGGAGAAAAGTTTGGTCTGATTCGTTTCGACGATAACGGAAATTACAGAGATTTCAAGGCCAATACTTCCTGTGCTGCGGGCACCGGTAGTTTTCTGGATCAACAAGCTGGACGGTTGGGATTGAAAACCACGGAAGAGTTAAGTGAATTGGCGTTTTCCAACATTGGATCTGTTCCTCAAATTGCTTCCCGGTGTGCGGTGTTTGCAAAAACAGATCTGGTTCATGCTCAACAGGAGGGGTATGCCTTATCACAGATTTGTGATGGATTGTGCAGAGGACTTGCGAAAAATATTGTGGACACATTATTTGCCGGAGAACCTTTCCAGGGAAAAATAGTCTTTATCGGAGGGGTTGCAAGGAATCGTTCTGTGGTTCGACATATCTCCTCTTTGATTAATCAGGAAATCGTTGTTGGAGAATCCTTTTATGGTGCAGTCGGCGCAGCCTTGCATCTACTGGATGAATTACTGCTGAAAGACAGGGTGCGATTATCTACTGTTGCAGATGTTCTGATTTCGAAAAAGTCTGGGAAAAAGTGGTTTTATCCGCCATTGAAATTCCAGAATACAATATATCCTGATTTTTCCGGCATTGAATCCTTTGAGTACACACCTTCCGATATCCAGTCAAAATCCAACAGCAATGTTGAAATCGATCTTTATGAGAACCTGCGTAATACCCGTCAGGAAGCCTATCTTGGAGTGGATATCGGTTCAACAAGCACCAAGGCTGTATTGATTCATAGAGATAAGACCGTCCTGGCCGGTTTTTATACCCGGACTGCAGGAAGGCCTGTTGATGCAATGAAGATGATATTTGCCGCCATCGATCATGTCCGGATCGAAAAATCGATCGACCTCCATATCCTTGGAGCCGGGACAACCGGTTCTGGGAGAAAGTTTGTCGGAAAGATTATCCATGCAGACCTTGTGATTGATGAGATTACCGCCCATGCCCGGGCTGCTGTTGAAATTGATCCAAAAGTGGATACAATCATTGAAATCGGCGGCCAGGACTCAAAATTTACCACATTAAAAAACAGTATGGTCACTTTTTCGATCATGAATACTGTCTGCGCTGCCGGTACCGGAAGTTTTGTGGAAGAGCAAGCACGGAAACTGGATTGCCCGCTCACGGAATACTCCAGAAGAACGGAAAACCGGAAATCCCCGATGGCCAGTGATCGGTGCACTGTGTTTATGGAAAGAGATATCAATCATTATCTTTCCGAAGGGTATGATCGGGATGAGGTTCTCGGGTCAGTGCTTCATTCCATTGTGGAAAATTATCTGACAAAGGTTGCCATAGAAGGCAACATCGGGGAAACGGTATTTTTTCAAGGTGCAACAGCTAAGAATCGATCCCTTGTTGCAGCTTTTGAATATCGCCTTCAAAAGCCGATCCATGTTTCCCGTTATTGCCATCTCACAGGCGCTTTGGGTACAGCTCTTTCCTTGATGGATCAGAAAACAGTGGTATCCGGATTCAGGGGTATTTCCCTGTATCAAAAAAATATTCCCATTGCTTCAGAGATTTGTGATTTGTGTGTGAATCATTGTAAGATCACGACAGCACAAGTCGATGAGGAGAAAGTGGCATATGGTTTTCTTTGCGGCAGGGATTATGAAAGCGATAAATATGTTGACAACAATCGATCCGGCTTTGATCTGTCGGGGGCCAGAAAAAATTTATTTTCATTCAAAAAGAGGCATGGGATTCATGATGATCTGACAATCGGACTGCCGGCAAGCCTTCATATCTACGAGGATCTGCCGTTCTGGCAATATTTTTTCAATGAACTTTCCATAAAAACTACTACCAGTCTGAAATTCCGGGATGCAGTTAAGGTCGGTAAAAAGATAGCCGGCGCGGAATTTTGCGCTCCAATGGCTGCCCTTTACGGGCATGTGGATTATCTGATGGATAAAGTTGATTATATTTTCCTTCCGTTTTATCTGGAGAAAAAAACAGAAAGAAAAGATGCGCGTCGTCAATTCTGCTACTATACCCAGTTCTCGCCCAGTCTTATATATACGGCAATCAAACCGGAAAACCGGAAGAAGTTGTTGATGCCTCTTGAAAACTACCTGTACAGCAGTTTTTATGACAAGGTTCAATTGTATCAGATGCTGAAGGATATTTTACCCGGCAAACAAGGATTTTTTGCTGTTTCGACTGCCTATGATTCTGCTTCTGAATTTAACAATAGGTATAAACAGGCTTTGAAAACACTCTATCAGGAAAATGTTTTTCACGATGAATTTCATGTTGTCCTGCTGGGTCGTCCGTATACAGTGCTTTCCTCTTCCATGAATAAAAAAATTCCCGAAATCTTCAATACTCAGGGAGTGAAAACTTTTTATCAGGATATGCTTACTTATACCCAAAAGGATGTTCAATCCATGGATACCCTGCTGGATGAAGTACACTGGAACTATGCGGCTAAGATACTGGAGGCAGCATGCGTCACTGCTCAACGAAAAGGAGCCTACCCGGTTTTTATTACTTCCTTCAAATGCACGCCTGACGCATTTGTTATGGAATACTTCAAGCAGATCATGGAATCATATGGGAAACCCTATCTGATATTGCAACTGGATGATCATGATTCCAGTGTTGGTTATGAGACACGGATTGAAGCGGCCATTCGTTCCTTTAAAAATCATTATGCGGCAAACAGTACAGGAAGGGAAATGGTATATGCTCCGGCTCTCCTGCCAAGCCGGGAAAAAAGACTTGGCAACCGGACTCTTCTCATTCCCAACTGGGACAGCATTTCCCTGAGGTTTATTGTGGCGGCATTTGAAAAAGAGGGGATTGATGCACGGTTGCTTGTGGAAAATGAAACAACTACGCAGAAAAGCCTTCGATATAATACCGGCCAGTGTATACCCCTCAATATCATTGCACAGGAGGCAATCGACTATGTGAAGTCAAATGATCTGGATCCGGCCAATACAGTTCTCTGGAATCTGAATTCTTCCATGGCTTGCAACCTGGCCCTTTTCCCACACCATATCAAGACGATTTTCCGGAAACATGGAAATGGCATGGAAAAGATCGGTGTGTTTGCTGGTGAAATCTCATTTATGGATCTGTCCATTAAGCTTCCGGTCAATGTGTACTTCGGCTATATGTTTGGAGGGTTGATTCGGAAAATTGGCTGCAAGATCAGACCCTATGAAAAAAACAAAGGCGAAACCGACCGGGTCATCGAACAGAATATCAATCTTCTGGTGGATGCATTTCTGGGAAATCGATCCAAAGAGGATGCTCTGGATGATGTGATCACCAACTTTGAGCATATCGAACAGAACGGTCATTCCACGAATCGTCCTAAGGTGGCAATTTTCGGGGATCTTTATGCCCGGGATAATGAAGCCATGAATCAAAACCTGATCCATTTTATTGAGGAAAATGGCGGTGAGGTTGTGGTAACACCTTTCAGTTCCTATGTAAAAATGGTTGAAAAACCGTATCTCCAGAAATGGTTCCGGGAAAAACTGTATTTCAATGTTCTTTCCTACAAAACGCTGATTGCTGCGGTCAAGCAGCTTGAAAAAACATACCTGAAATATTTTGATCGGATACGGACCGAACCGGAACCCGAATATGATGATTCCCCCCAGAAGATATTGTCAGAATACGGTATGCGGATTGAAAATACGGGGGAGTCCATTGAAAATGTACTGAAAATTTTTTACACCCAGAAGCATTATCCGGATATCGCTCTGTATGTCCAGACAAGTCCGGCATTCTGCTGTCCATCGCTTGTTACCGAAGCCATGGCAAAGGCGATTGAGCAGAAGACCAATGTCCCCATCGTGTCCATTACCTATGACGGAACGGGTGGAATGAAAAATGATTCAATCATCCCTTATCTGAAATACCCGAGGAGCGGTTTTCGCAAAAAGGAAGAGAAGATATCCCGGTTTGGGTTTTCTGCATGATTATCTTTTTCTATCGGATCTTCGTAGGGGCGACCCTTGTGGTCGCCCGTTTTCATCTGTTGTCGTATATTATCATTGTGCGGGCGACCACAAGGGTCGCCCCTACGCCGGTTTCCATTTAATCTGGAATTCCACCTCTTCCATTGATGCGCTGCGTTCATGTTCAATGTTGATAATGGCATCCGGTGGAACAGCGATGCGTTCTCCTGCTATTTGTATCTGAAATCGACTTCCTTTTTCAATACAATCCGCAAGCCTTCTCAGCTTCATGGCCAACTGTTTTGTGGTATAATTTTTTTCAATATCTCGTTTTTGTTTCGCGGTTTTTGCTGCCATCTGTTTTTTACCTCCGCTTGTGTTTATTTCTTCCGCTTGTCCCGGACATAAAGTGCTTTTGAATTGGAACTGCCTATCTGTCTTTCTTCCAGGTCAAAAAGTTTTGTTGCAGATATCAGTTCTCCCAGTTTCGTATATCCATAATTACGTGGATCAAAATCAGGTGCCTGTTTGGCAATATTGCTGCCAACAGGCGCGAGATGAGCCCACCCGCTTTCGTCGGATGATGCTTCGACAGCATTTCGCAGCAGACTGACTAGTTTTGTATCCTGTTTTAAATCGCTGCTGGATTTTTTATGAATTGCTTCGTGTTCACCTGTTTTCGCGCGGAGTACTTCGGTATAGATAAATTTATCACAAGCGGAAACAAAAGCAGGTGGCGTTTTTTGTTCTCCAAAGCCATACACAAGCAACCCGGATTCTCTGATTCTTGAAGCCAGCTTTGTAAAATCGCTGTCGCTCGATACAATACAGAACCCGTTGAAGTTTCCGGTGTAGAGCAAGTCCATTGCGTCAATAATCATGGCGCTGTCGGTTGCATTTTTTCCTTTTGTGTATGCAAATTGCTGCATTGGCTGAATGGAATGATGCAGCAGAATCTCCTTCCATCCTTTCAAACCAGGATTTGTCCAATCACCATAGATTCTCTTAACGCTGGCTGTTCCGTAGTTGGCTATCTCTGATAGCAATCCATCCACAATACTTGGCTGAGCATTATCCGCATCGATCAGCACTGCTAATTTGTCAGAATTTTCCATAGGTTTATTATTATTTCCTCATTATTTCTAAAGATTTCATCGTCTCTATCCGTTTCAGTACAGGAGGGTGGGAGTAGTTTAAAAAAACGTAAAACGGATGGGGCGTAAGGTTGGAGAGATTTCCCATGGACAGCTTTTTCAATGAGCTGATCAGGGAGCTTGCATTGCCTGTTGTTTCAACCGCAAACCGGTCTGCCTGGTATTCATTTTTTCGGGAATGAAACTGCATGAAAAGCCCGGTAAAAAAATCAATGGGTGTATACAGCATGCTGAAAAAGATCAAGCCGGCATATACAGACTGATTTTTCATGTAAAAAGCATCAAAAAGAGTTTGGTTGTGGATAAACAGAGAAAGCAGGTAAAACACGAATCCCATCTGTGCAATCCCCATGACCAGCGTCTTCTGAATATGTTTTTTCTTGTAATGTCCCATTTCATGCGCCAGAATTGCAATCAGTTCCGGCACCGTATGCTGTTGAATCAGCGTATCGTAAAGCACGATGCGCCTGTGACTCCCAAATCCAGTGAAGAAAGCGTTTGCTTTGTTCGAACGCTTGGAACCATCCATCACAAAAACATTATCCAGGGGAAAGTGAATGGAATCTGCATAAGCCAGGATTCCTTCCTTCAGGTCACCTTCTTCAATCGGTTTGAATTTGTTGAACAGAGGCATGATCCAGGTTGGGGCAATAAATTGAACGATCAGCATGAAAAGAGTAACGGAGATCCAGCAATACAGCCACGCCAATTCACCGGCATATTCAAAGAAAGCCAAAATACCTGCAAGAACAGGTGTACCCAGTAACAGAGCAAGCAAAGCGCCTTTTGCCAGATCCGATAAAAATGTTGAAAAAGTAGTTTTATTGAATCCAAACCGTTCTTCAATCACAAAGGTGGAATAGATCGTAAATGGCAGGGATAGAATTGCCTTGCACAGGATCAGAATTCCCATATACATGATCCCCCACCAGATCGGGTTTGATGTAAATTCCCGGACCCAGGTATCCAGGAATGGAAAGCCTTTCCCGAACCAGAAGACAAGCGTAATCACCAGGCCAAGGGTTGAACTGATCCACTCAAACCGGGTATTGACCTTAAGGTATTCCTGGGATTTCTGATACTGATCTGCATCATAAAGCCCTTGAAATTCCGCTGGCAAACTGGGTTGAAGCATACGAAGGTTGAGACAGTCGGCAAAAAGGTTGAGCAAATAGCCGGATAGAATCGTGATCAGAATAATGATGGCAATAGCATTCATTGGCTGAGTTCAGTCGGTGTAAATGGGGCCTGTTGGATCCTGTGAATATCCAAACCTCCCCTAAAAAGAACCCGTCGATATCAATAGACAATCGTACCGACGGGTGAACGGTTTTATGGGCGGTTTTTGACTTTTATGGATCTTCACGAAATCGTTACTTATTAATTTTTTCTCTGAGCTTTCCGGAACAGGTAAAGGTGACCACTTTTCTCGGATCAAGCATCATATCTTCTCCTGTTGCTGGATTCCGGCCGCGGCGTTGTTTTTTCCCTTTTACACAGAATTTGCCAAAGCCGCTGATCATGATATCCTCGCCGTTTTCCAGATTCTTTTTAATGATTTCCAGAAGGGTTTCTGTCAGATCAACGGATTTATTTCTGGGATAACCAAGTGAATTCTGAATTGAATCAATAATGTGATTTTTCGTTAGCGCCATGAATGAATGATCTCCCATATCATATTGAAAAAAGAGTGTTTGTCTTTACTGTACGAGTAATATTTTGAACTTTTACTTACATCGTACTGATTTGTCAAGAAATTATACAATATTTTCATGACAAGTGAAAAGAAAAATTTGAAACCATGAAAAAAAATAAACAATAATCTATTTCAGCGGTTTTTCTTTTTGAGCCATGATATGAATTGTGAGGTAGGCAGAAACAGAACCGGTCAGAATCGCGGCTAAATCAAGCCAATCAAATGTTCCGGTCTGAAAAAAAAAAGGAGTGTTTTTTAAAAATGGGATGGAATGGAACCAGCCGGGGATCAGTTCCGTGGCGGTTGTGCTGAATTTCTGGCCGATTTCAAACAGGGAATCCGTTATAAACCATAAAGTGGAGATCAGGATGTATCCCTTGGAACTGCACGAAATAAGGCCTGCGGTAATCATGATAAAAGCAAACACATGGGTAAAGTCAGGAAGGCTGTTGCCAAGGGTTCCGAAAAGGTTTGGGAGCGTTTGATAAAGGCTTATTTTCAGGATGCCGTTATTGACAAAAAGGGTTTGTTCCGGAGGACGGTCCACAATGTACACAAGTGCACCGGAAAACAGGATAACAAGGCCGGTTATAAGTTGAGAGAAGTTTATTTTTTGTTGAAAAAGAGTCATCCTGACTGCCTGAGTTAATCTGTTAGCCGGTTGATCTTAGGGGGGCGGAGTTTTTTATAAAGACAGGATTGTTACTTGTTTTTCGTTCCGGCGATTCCGGTTCATCCTTTTTGTGTAAATTTGATTCCAACACCGTCATCTGTCACACGAACAACCTCACCGTGAACCTTGATCGTATGGCTGCCATCTG
Source organism: Desulfobacterium sp. (assembly GCA_013824585.1). Classification (GTDB taxonomy): domain Bacteria; phylum Desulfobacterota; class Desulfobacteria; order Desulfobacterales; family SURF-7; genus QZKS01. The sequence continues at coordinate 12,656 of PNOB01000021.1, forward strand.
CCGAGGGGATTGTCACGGTGATGGGTCGCCCAATAGCAAGAGGAGCCATGGTCTTTAAAAAAACACCTCCGACACTGATATCCTGAATCATATCCTTTCCAAAGCATTCAAGGCTTGTATATCCGGCATGTGTATTCAATTTGACCCTGTGATTCTTCCGCTTTTCAAGAGGATATCTTTTTTTCAGCACCTGATATAGTTTATATCGGTCTTTCTTCGGCATTTTTTGAATTATTTTTATCAGATTTCCCGTAATATCTTCCATGGAGTGTATCCTTTCTTCCAAAATGAAAATAAATCAGATTGTACGTGCAAGTGTCAGTACATCAACACGACTGGCACCCCCTTTTTTTAAAATTTTTGCGCATTCATTGACTGTTGATCCGGTTGTATAAACATCATCCACCAGAAGAACATTTTTTCCGGAAATATCAGATTGATTTTTAATATGAAATGAATTTTTTACATTTTTGATTCTTTGGTCTTTATTTAAACCGGTTTGAGCGCTGGTATTTTTATTTTTTTGTAAAATGTTTTTATGAATTTTAAATGGGAATCCATATCCATTTTCCGATAATTGTTTTTCCCAATCCTGAATCATGAGGAACACCTGATTGAAACCCCGCTGTTTGAGTTTTCCGGGATAAAGGGGGACCGGGATAATGATATCCAGATCCTGCTCGGAAAAATAATGCAAAAAGGCGAACAGGAGAACGTTTCCCAATGGTTTGGCCAACCTTATCCTGCCCTGATATTTGAGCTTGAGGATTGCGTTCATCATCAGATTATCATAGACAACTGCGGCTCTTGCTATTGCAAAGTGTTTCGGGTCCTTTTGACACTTGCCGCAAAGATGATCGTCGCCTTCACGGCTGATGAACATCATTCCGCACATGATGCAGATCGGTGATTCAATGATGGAAAAGTTCGGAGCACATGAACCGCAAACAAATTTATTTGTAAAGTTCGTAAAGGCGGCGTCCATGTCTTGGGGGTGAACATTTCTGTCCTGTTCTGAAAAAGAAAATGGCAGGTGATACAGCCGGTTGCATGCAAGACATCGATTCGGGAAAAATGCGGATGCAAGGCTATGAAAGATCTGTCTGGAAATTTTCTGAACCATGAATCGTCCTGTTGAGAAACACCCCCCCCTTGCCTTTGGCTCTATAGTCTTTCTGCGATTGCAGCTGCAAATTCAGAGCATTTCACTTCTTTTGCACCGATGATCTGGCGGGCAAGATCATAGGTGACAATCCCGGACCGTACGGTATCCTGAAGGGCTTTTCGGATACGTTCCGAGGCATCCTCCCATCCCATGTATTCCAGCATCATAGCGCCGGAAAGGATCAGGGAACTCGGGTTCACCTTATCCAGTCCTGCATATTTGGGAGCAGTACCATGAGTGGCTTCAAAACAGGCACATGTGTCACCAATATTTGCACCGGGCGCCATGCCGAGACCCCCCACCTGTGCTGCCAGGGCATCGGATATATAGTCTCCGTTCAGATTCGGAGTGGCAATGACCGAAAATTCCTCCGGTCTCAGCAGAACCTGCTGGAACAGCATATCAGCGATACGGTCCTTGATCACGATTTTTCCCATGGGAACTTTTCCATGATATTGGTCATACAGCTCGGATTCCGTGATGGTCTTTTCCCCGAATTTTTCTTTGGCAACCTCATACCCCCATAGATTGAAGGCACCTTCCGTAAACTTCATGATATTGCCTTTATGCATCAGGGTAACACTTGGCAGGTGATGCTCCATTGCATATTGAATGGCACTTGTCACCAGACGTTTTGTATTTTTTTCACTGATGGGTTTGATTCCGATTCCCGCATGTTCCGGTATCGTTACTCCCATTTTATCTTTCAGAAATGAGATGACCTTCTCTGCTTCATCCGTACCGGACTGCCATTCGATTCCAGCATAGAGATCTTCGGTGTTTTCCCGGAAAACCACCATATTGATTTTCTCCGGGTGTTTCATGGGACTCGGGACAGGTTCGATATACCGTACCGGACGGACACAGGCATAAAGATCCAGTTTTTGACGGATAGCGACATTCAGGCTTCGGAATCCTTTTCCAACCGGTGTGGTTAACGGCCCTTTGATGGCAACAACGTGATCCTGAATGGTCTGAAGGGATTTGTCAGACAGATATTCCCCTGTTTTTAGAAATCCTTTTTCTCCTACATAAAGCTCCAGCCATTGAATGCTTTTTTCTCTGCCAAAGCTTGCCTTTACAGATTGATCAATGACAAGACGTGTAGCATTCCAGATATCCGGGCCGATTCCGTCGCCTTCAATATATGGGATCACCGGATGATCCGGGACATTCAGGGTTCCATCGTTGTTTTTTGTGATCCGGTTTTTGGGGGACATATTTATCATTCCTTTCATAATCGTTTTTTAAATGTAAAGAAGGCTACGTAACACAACCCGGCTTAAAAATCCACAAAAGAGGTTTGTCGGGGTGTAATCAAAACTGTTGGATAATCGAATTATGTGGGAGCGGCTTCCAGCCGCGATATTGCTTTTTTCAAGATATCAATCAAGACAGTACTGTCGCGGCAAGATGCCGCTCCCACAATGAAACGAATCGAAACCCAACATTTTTAATTGCACCCGGTTTGTCGGAAATCAAATACCTGGTTTGGAACGCTGCCTGAAGACCTCATACAGGATAACTGCCCCTGCAGCCGATGCGTTCAGAGAAGTAACCGGGCCGCATTGCGGGATTGCGACCAGAAGGTCACAGTTTTTTTGAACCAGCGGACGGATACCTTTCCCCTCGCTTCCAATAACAACAACTGTGGGAAAAGCAATCTCTGTTGAAAAAAGTAGCGTTTTTGCATGGATTGCGGTTCCAAGAATCCAGAATCCATTTTTTTTAAGGAGCTGAATGGTATTTGCCAGGTTTGTGACCTGACAGATTCTGGCATGCTCAAGAGCACCGGCAGATGCTTTGGATGCGGCCGGTGTCGGAGATGCTGCCCGATCTTTGGGAATGATAATCCCATCCGCTCCGGCGCAGAGTGCGGTTCGGACAAGGGCGCCAAGGTTCTGAGGGTCTTCAACGCTGTCGATCATCAGCAAGAAACGATTCTTGACCGCTTCCCCGGGGCCGGGGATCATTTCGGACAGATCGGCAAAGGGATAGATGCTGACCGCAGCTCCAATTCCCTGATGAAATTCTGCGTTGCATTTTGTGGTCAGGGCGGCGTGTGAGATTCTCTGGATCGGGATGCCACGTTTGCCGGCCAGCTCCATTATCGGTTTGAGGCGGACATTCTGGTTGTCCTGAACAATATATATTGTATAAAATTTCCGTCTTCCTGCCTGCAAAGCTTCCAGAACAGGATGGATTCCATAGAGTGTCTCGGTTTGTTTATCAGATGTCTGTTTCAAGGCGGCCAATCTTTTTGATCAAAGTATGAATCCTGACTGGAAACATCAGGAGGTTTGATATTGGTTAATAATCTGAAATAGTTCCTGCTTTGATTTTTCAAGCTGGTCATTGATCACAATATGCTTGTAAAAATCTTTCCGGTCAATCTCCTTTTTGGCATTTTGTATCCGTTTTTCAATCACTTCATCAGAATCGGTTCCTCTATTGCTAAGCCTCTCGTGAAGTTTTTTTAAAGATGGCGGCATGATAAAGATTGTGATTGCATCAGGATACTGCTTCATAATCTGCATGGCACCTTGAACATCAATATCCAGAAGGATATCAGAACCGGAAAGCAGCGTTCTGTTCAGGAAGGTGCTTGATGTGCCATAGTAGTTATCGTGAACCTTTGCCCATTCAGCCCATGAACCTTCCTGAATTCTGTTTACAAACTCTTCTTCCGTGATAAAAAAATAGTCAACACCGTCCCTTTCACCCGGTCTGGGTAATCGGGTGGTATGGGATATGGAATATCGGATTGTTGGAAAATGTTTCAGAATTTCCTGACAGAGTGTTGTTTTTCCGGCTCCGGATGGAGCTGACAGGATATAGAGTCTGCCGGAGGAAGATCGTTTGGATTCCGGTTGGTTTTCTTTCAATCGTGCTTCCGGATGACTCATGTTGTTTCAACATCCTTCAGCGTATCGAAACGTTGGGATATGGTTTCAGCCTGTATTGCCGACAGGATGACATGATTGCTGTCCATGATGATAATGGAGCGTGTACGGCGACCATGTGTGGCATCAACCAGCCGTTTTTCTTCTTTGGCTTCGTCTTTGAGCCTTTTCATGGGCGCAGAATTCGGGGAAACAATGGTTACAACCCGCTCTGCGACCACACTGCTCCCAAAACCGATATTTAACATTGTATAATCCATAATCCATAATCCCTTATTCCTTATTCTATTCTACATTTTGAACCTGTTCACGTATTTTTTCAAGCTCTGATTTAACAGCGACAATGGTATGGGCGATCTCTGTTTTGATTGCTTTGGCTCCCATGGTATTGAATTCCCGATTGAATTCCTGTAGCAGAAAATTGAGTTTTCTTCCAGCAGGTTCCTGACCGGCCAGGATTTCACGGAACTGTTCCACATGACTTCTGGATCGAACGATCTCTTCAGAGATATCGCTTCTGTCCGCCAGAAAAGCAGCTTCCTGGGATATCCTTCCCATATCCATTTCAACGATTCCTTTGGTTAATGTAATAATCCGTTCTTCAAGCCTCTGTTTATAAATCGGTATCAGATTTTCAGAAAGGGCTTCAATCTCCTGAATGGATTGTTCAATACCATCCAGACGCTCAAGAAAATCTTTTTTCAGATAGGCACCTTCCTTTTCACGCATTGTTTTCAGGTTTGTGATGGCGTCATCCAGGCAACCCTGAATGATTGGCCAGTTACACTCAAAATTTTTCCCCGTTTCTACCGGCCGGATGATTCCCATGGAATTGGCGATCAGCTCCAGGCTGATTTCTTCTTTTATCCCAAGAAGGTTTTTCAGCTCAGAGAGCGCCTGATAATAGGCCTTGGCTTTTGGTTTGTCAATTTCATATGAGAATGCATTTTCAGATTCATCCTTTATCCGGACCAGGATCTCAATCCTGCCACGGCTGATCTGACTGGAAACCCGTTCTTTGATCCGGCTCTCCAGAGATTCATACCCATGAGGAGTCCGGAGAGAGATATCCAGATATTTACTGTTATAAGACCGGATTTCAGCCGTTACCGTAATGCAGCTTTCTGTTTTTTCCGATCTTGCATACGCGGTCATGCTGCTGATCATTTTTTTCCCCCTTTTAATTCCATCCTGAGTCGGTCACGAATTTTTTCAAGAAATGTTTTTATGGTTTGATCTGCATAGTCCGGATAGGTCCAGGGAAGCGGTTGAAAAGATCCGTTCTGAAAAATCAATGTTAAATCTGCATAAATGCCCTTGCCAATATGAATTCTGTGGGTATAATTTTTCCCGGTAGCCAGTACAAACCGTTCCAGCAGCAGGTACCCGGGATCGATATTGACGGCACGCTTATGATCGCGGGTATATTTGAATTCAATTTGGTTTGTGATGGTTTTGATATCCGGAAGAGCATCCTGTTGTATGGGGGTTTTAAATACGATCATCCTTCTGAACAGCGGCCCCCCCATTTCAGCCTCATAGTAACAGGTATAATCAAAAGAGAACCATGGGCTGACCACCTCAATTTCGCCAAATTCTTCCGATAGATCACAGGCTGCTTCCTTGAACTGCTGTTTCTCTCTGGTAAACAGTCCAATGACCAGTTTTGCAGGGTCAGGCGGCTGGGGCAGGCTCATTTTTTTACCGGATCATTCTGCTATTGGAATCGCTTTTTTCAATCATGAAATCAACAGATGAATTGTGATACGAAGGGAAATCATTCAGCAATGGGTTTTGCCTCGTCAATCAACATGATGGGGATATCTTCTTTTATCTCGTATAAGAGTTTGCAACGATCACAGATTAACCCGTCGTTTGTTTTGTTCAGATAAATATCCCCTTTGCATTTGGGGCATGCAATGATATCCAAAAGCTCCTTGCTGATGGCCATTCCTGTTCTCCTTTTCCGGCTGCTGCCTCTGAATATCTGAGAGAATTGATAAATATTCGGGATGCCAATGAATATTATTTGTTAATCTTCTCTCTCAGTCCTTGTGAACACTTGAAAGTCACAACCTTTCTTGCAGGCAGGGTGAGATCATCACCCGTGGCTGGATTTCTTCCCTTTCGTTCTTTTTTGTTGTTTACACAGAATTTGCCGAAACCGCTGATCATGACATCTTCCCCTTTTTGCAGGGGCTTTTTGATTTCTTCCAGCATGATTTCGATGAGTTCAACACATTTTTTTCTGGGGAAGCCGAATTTGTCCTGGATTGAGTCAACAATTTGTGCCTTTGTAAGTGTCATAGAAAATAACTCCTGTAAATGGAATAAAATGAATAATTGTATTATTATTCCGGCAAATTAATTTTTACTTCTGTTTTTGTCAAGAAAATAGCGCCGGATTTATTGTTTTTTTATGTTTTTTCCGGCAGATAATACTTTATTTGCAATTTCCGTTGTGCTGTATCCTTCCAATAATTGTACCAGACGAACCTGACCGCCATAGGATTCCACCACATCCCGGCCAACAACCTGATCCGGTTTATAATCCGCTCCTTTTACAAGAATATCCGGTCGTAGGCTGGAGATGAGTGACAGGGGGGTATCTTCATCAAACAGAACCACCAGGTCGACACAGTCAAGGGCATTCAGAATCGCTGCCCGGTCCTGCTCGGATAATATCGGGCGCGAGGCACCTTTCAGACGTTTTACAGAAGCATCTGTATTCAGACCGATGATCAGGCGGTCTCCAAAGGCTTTTGCCTGGTGGAGCAGATTGATATGCCCGGGGTGAAGAAGATCAAAACATCCGTTTGTAAATACGATCTTTTTACCGGAGTTCCGCCAGGCCTTGATCAGGATTTTGGCACCCTCGAGGGTATGGGTGTTGATGCCACTGGGTGTTTGCCTTTTTGAACTTTCCAGTTGCAGGGCTGAATCCAGTTCGGCAATGGTGATGGGCTGGGTTCCGATTTTTCCCACAACAATGCCGGCTGCTGTATTGGCAAGGGAGGCTGCTTCCGGAAAGGATAATCCTGCTGCAACAGCCGCGGCAATGGATGAAATAACCGTATCCCCTGCTCCGGAGACATCATAAACCTCTCTGGCAACAGAGGGTATCGTAATCTCCTGTTCATCCGGCCCGGTGAGCAGCATGCCTTTAGGCCCACGGGTTACAATCAGCCAGTCGATGTTCAGCCTTTCCCGGATGGCCCGGCCTGCATCCACCAGGGAAGTTTCTTCGTTGTGGAAATCGGTTCCTGCAACCAGTCGCAGCTCAGATGTGTTGGGTGTGATTGCAGTTGCATGACAATACCGTTCCCAGTCTGTTCCTTTGGGGTCAACCAGTACGGGCAGGTTATTTTCTCTGCATAATGCAATGAGTTTTTGGCATAAACCCGGAGACTGAAAAATACCTTTGCCGTAATCCGACAGAATGACCGCGTGATATTCCGCAAGGGTTTTCTCCACGGTATGGAAAAGTTTTTCGGAAAGCGCAGGAGAGATCGGGTCAGGGTTTTCTTCATCCAGGCGAATCAGTTGCTGACCCTGGGCCATGATTCTGGTTTTGGTGATGGTAGACCGGGAATCATTTTCAATCAGTCTGTTGG
>PNOB01000022.1 GCA_013824585.1 Desulfobacterium sp.
TGGATGAAAACCAAAAAACAGGCTGATGAAAAAATTCAACCCCTGACCCGCGGCCTGATATCCGGAAGCGATATTTCAGAACAGGCGGTACAGGCATCAAAAACAAATCTGATGGGAATCCCGCATGGAAATCAGGTAATCGTTGAAAAAACTGATTTCAGAGAAATCCCCGAACTGGAAAACCGGATCATCGTAACCAATCCTCCCTATGGAATCCGCATGGGCACCAAGATCAACCTTGATGAGTTGTATAAAAGCCTCGGAGATTTTTTAAAACAGAAAAGCAAAGGTTCAACCGCCTATATCTATTTTGGTGACCGGAAATTTATCAAACAGATCGGTTTAAAACCTTCCTGGAAAATACCGATAAAGACCGGAGGCCTTGACGGAAGATTGGTCAAGTATGAAATGTATTGACGTTTCTGATATACACTGTCACGATTTTGCCCAGTGATTGGCCAGATGGTTTTTTAAGGAAGGGTGCTGGTCGATTGATTGAATCCCAATGGATGGGCTCGCTTCATCACCTCTTTTAAAGAGAGGAGGTCTTTCTCCTGCGGAAATCTGGCAATTGTCTCATCCAGCACCTTCATGGATTCTTTCTTAAAACCCAGCAATGACAAGGCTTCTGCATATCCTTTTGCATAATCCACATTTTCAGGCAAAGAATCATGTTTTTTCTGATAGAGTAGCAATGCCACTTCATAACACTTTCTGGATAGTTCTTCCTTTTGCATTTTTTTATAAACCATCCCCTTGCTTAGCCATGCAGGTGCAAATTCCGGATCCTTCTTTGTAGCCTCCTGCAAAAGCGCCAGGGCTTCATCATATTGCCTCTCAAATGAGGCCATGTTTGCCTGCAACCACAATGTTTTTACAGAGCCTGTTTCCGCGTGTGAGCATGAAAAAAGAAAAATCATGACCAGCAGAAACAAACCATTTTTTTGATTCTTTTCAAATCCTGTCCACATGATATTTACAAAACCTGTCTGAAGGGGAAAATGGTTTCATTTCTTATTAAATCAGATTTATATCCAACCGTCCTGAATGTGTCAACTCAGCACCCCATGAAATGAAAAACTTTTCCAATTGACATAAAACATTCACTTTCTTATACTTCTAAAACAAAAAACAGGGAAACCCACCTAAAAACAAATATTGATAACAGGAAAGGATGAATCATGCGTAAAGTAGTATTTATCGGATGGCGCGGTATGGTTGGTTCGGTTTTGATGGAACGGATGCTGGCGGAAAAAGATTTTTCCGGTTTTGAACCTGTTTTTGCAACCACGTCCCAGATTGGACAAGCCGGACCGGACATTGGAATGGATACCCCACCCCTGAAGGATGCGTTTGATCTCGAGATGTTAAAAACAATGGATATCATTGTTACCTGCCAGGGAAGTGATTATACCAAAAAGATGTATCCCCTGCTTCGAAAATCCGGTTGGAAGGGATTCTGGCTGGATGCTGCATCCGCGCTCAGAATGGAAAACAGCAGCGTCATCATCCTTGACCCTGTTAATAGAACGGTGATCGATCAGGCGCTTGCCAAAGGAAAAAAGGATTTTATCGGGGGTAACTGTACGGTCAGCCTGATGCTGATGGGGGTCAGTGCATTATTCCGGAAAGGATATATTGAATGGCTCACCTCCATGACCTATCAGGCAGCATCCGGTGCAGGAGCAAAAAACATGCGCGAACTCGTATCCCAGATGGATATGATCGGCAGGGCTTCAGAAGAATTTCTGAAAGATCCGGAATCCGACATTGCCGATCTGGATCAAAGGGTTCTTGAAACCATGAATCATCGCAACTTTCCGATACAGAACTTTGGCGCGCCTCTTGCCGGAAGCCTTATCCCATGGATTGATTCACCAATGGAAAACGGCCAGACCCGGGAAGAATGGAAAGGTGCTGCCGAAACCAATAAAATTCTCCAGACCAGAACCATGATTCCAGTGGATGGGATATGCGTCCGGATTGGTGCAATGCGTTGCCATTCTCAGGCGCTCACAATCAAACTGACCAAAGATATCCCTGTTGATGAAATAATGGGTCTGATTTCCGAATCCAACGAATGGGTGAAGGTGATTCCCAATACAAAGGAAGATACCCTTAAATATCTGTCTCCAGCTAATGTTACTGGCACCCTGGGTATACCGGTAGGCAGGATTCGCAAACTGAACCTGGGCAAAGAATATCTGACACTTTTTACGGTGGGAGATCAGTTGTTATGGGGTGCGGCAGAACCCATCCGACGTATGCTCACCATATTACTGGAACATCTTTCATCATAGTATGAAACAGCCTGATGAATTCAACCGTGAAAAAATGATTGAGCCATCTGACAAGAATGGAGGCGACCCAATTGAGGATCGCCTCCCGGAGAAAAACCATTCAGAAAACACCCTTCTTGAGCAATACATACAGCTGAAGCAGAAAAATGAATTGCTCGAAAAAAAAATCCTTGATCTGAGCCAATCTCAAAAAGTCAATCAGTTCCTTTTCCGGATAACCAATGCCCTCAGCACTGCCTTTGATTTAAACCAGCTCTATGATATGATTCATCAGGCCCTGAGCAAAAACATTAATGTCCCCTGTTTCTATATCGCCCTCTACGATAAGGATAGAAACTCGGTTGATTTCCCATACCATTCAACAACCCAGGAAGACGCTGATGAAAAGGCTGCCAATTTGGAACAAACCGAATTGCTCATCAAAAATATTGTCAAAACCGGCAGGTCTCTCATGCTTACCCGAAAAGACTTTTCACAGAAGTTTCAACACGAAGGCCAGCATCTCTCTTTTCGTCCTCCTGAAATCTGGATCGGAATCCCGTTAAAGGTTCACAATGAAGTTATCGGTGTTATGGCTGCACAAAGCTTCACAGACCCGAATCAGTATGACAAAACAGATATCAATCTCCTCCATGCGGTTTCCCACCACATCGCAATCGCCATTGAACGTAAAAAAACAGAAGATTCGATGAGGGAAAGCGAAGAGCGATTTCGAACGCTTCAGGAAGCATCCTTTGGAGGAATCGGCATACATGAAAAAGGGGTTATACTGGATGCAAATCAAGGACTCGCAAGGCTGACAGGGTATCCTCACAATGAACTGATCGGCATGAACGGTCTGCTGCTCATCGATGAATCAGCCCGGGATATGGTAATGGAAAAAATAGTATCCGGATATGAAAAACCATATGATGCCGTTGGTATCCGGAAAGATGGATCTACCTATCCTCTGGAGATACAGGGAAAGGGCATTCCATATCATGGCCGCTCAGTCAGGGTAACTGAATTCCGTGATATCACGGAACGAAAAAAGGCAGAGGAGGCATTGCGGGAAAGTGAAGAAAGATATCGAATTCTATCCGATGTTACACTTGAAGGGATTATTTTCCATGAAAATGCGATCGCCATTGATATCAATAACTCTTTTGCAAAAATGTTTGGTTATGAACATCATGAGATCATCGGTAAAAATTATGTGGATCTGCTGGTTTCACCGGAGTTCCGGGAAACCGTGTATCAAAATATTGCTTCCCGTGCGGAATTGCCTTTTGAAATTAAAATGATCCAAAAAAATGGCTCTGTCTTTCCAGTGGAGATTGAGGCCAGAAATGTGGAATACAAAAACAGATCCATACGGGCCGCATCCATCAGGGATATCTCCGAACGGAAACGCACTGAAGACCATCTTATCCAGCTTCAAAAAATGGAAGCAGTCGGAACACTTGCCGGTGGTGTTGCCCATGATTTCAACAACCTCCTTGGAGGGATACTGGGCAATGCCGCACTGCTGAAAATGTATCTGCCCATAGACAGCCCCGCCCATAAAAAAGCACTGACCATTGAAAAAATTGTTCACCGCGGAGCAAATCTTGCCAGACAGCTTCTGGGTTTTGCAAGAGGCGGAAAGTACCAGGTTGTTCCGATTCTCCTGAACAGCCTGATACAGGATACACTGGAAATGTTTGGCCGGACGTGTAAAAATATCCAAATCCATACCCATCTTCAAAAAGAACTCTGGACTGTCGAGGGCGATCGGACACAACTGGAGCAGGTGGTTCTGAATCTGCTCATCAATTCCAATGATGCCATGCCTGAAGGGGGAGATATTTTTATTGATACCCGAAACACCCATGTTTCTGAAATTGAAGCAAAGAAACATCTGGGAGTCCCTGGCGACTTTGTTTCCATAACCGTTCGTGATACCGGATCCGGAATGGATAAGGAAACAAAATCCAAAATTTTTGACCCGTTTTTTACAACAAAGGAACAGGGCAAAGGAACCGGCCTTGGTCTTTCATCTGCCTATGGCATTATTAAAAATCATAATGGACAGATCGATGTTTACAGTGAACCCAACAAGGGTACGATCTTCAAAATCTTCCTGCCTGCATCCACAAAAAAAATGGATCAAACAGAAAAAACCGATTATCAACTGAAAAAAGGCAATGAAACCATACTTCTCATTGATGATGAGTATGATTTCCGGGACACAGGAGAGGAGATGCTGAGAATCATGGGATATGAGGTGATCACCGCAAGAAACGGAAGACACGCCACAGAAATTTTTTCCACCATGCCGGATGCAATTGATCTGATTATCCTTGACATGATCATGCCGGTCATGGGAGGAGGAGATGCATTCAATATACTGAAAAAGATCAGACCGAATGTAAAGATTATCCTTTCCAGCGGATATACCACAGACAACGAGGCTGCTGAAATACTATCAAGGGGCTGCAATAATTTTATTCAAAAACCATTTGACATCATAGAGCTTTCCATAAAAGTGAGAGAAACTCTCGATTCCAACTGAGAGACAGTATGATATTGAAAAAAAATCATTACATGACAAATCATCTACCGGAGATAAAATGAGTTACCATTTCCCACGAAAACAAACTTTTCCGATTGTTCTTCTTTTGCTCATCCTTTCATTATCCGGATGTGCTGCACCAAAAATCAATCTGTTTTCATTCGGCACCGAACCTCTCCAGGAGTTCACGCTCGAGGGGGATGGAGATGAAAAAATTCTGGTTATCCAGGTAAAGGGCATTATCTGGGATGAACAAAAAGAAGGGTTTCTTCTCTCCGGCCCAAGCATGCTCCAGGAAACCGTATCTCACCTCCGGAAAGCTGAAAAAGACTCGGATATTAAGGCAGTGATTTTAAAGGTTGATTCCCCGGGTGGAACTGTCACGGCCAGCGATATTATTTATAATGAAATTGTACGGTTTAAAGAAAAAACTGGAATAAAGGTTGTTGCGGTGATGATGGATCTTGCCGCATCCGGCGGTTACTACATTTCGCTTCCTGCAGATTATATTGTTGCCCACCCAACAACTGTTACCGGTTCTGTAGGCGTTCTTTTTCCGCGTTGGCAGGCTTTTGGGTTAATGGAAAAAATCGGTGTTCGAAGAGATGTGAGTAAATCCGGAAAGCACAAGGATATGGGATCACCTTTCCGGGAACCGACCCAGGAAGAAATCGATATGTTTCAGGGGTTGATCGATGGCCTGAACAGCCGTTTCATTTCCCTGGTTAAAAAACATCGCAACCTGAAACCCGAAGCCCTTGAACTGGTATCCACCGCTCGTATCTTTCTTGCCAAGGATGCTTTTGATATCGGACTGGTCGATGAAGTCGGCTATCTGGACGATGCGATTGACCATACCAAAAAAATGACAAACCTTCCGAAAAATGCAAAAATTATAACCTATCGACGTGTTGAACAACCGGATGACAATATGTACAACACCTCCACGACGCAACTGAGTACAAAACCGCTTTCATTGATCGATCTTGGGATTCCACAGGAAATGTTGCCCCGTCTGCAAAATCGATTCTGCTATATCTGGGAGCCTGGAATTGAAAAATAAAAAGGAACTTCTTATTTTTATTGGTTCTATCTTTCAAATGGCGGGGAGGGGTTGAGTAGTATTCTTGTAACACAACCGACCAGAGCCCAAATAAAATCAGCAGCAAAGTGATCTTCAATGGAACGGTCAAAAAGAACGGAAAGCCTCGGTTTGAACTCCTCATCCCCTTCCCACAGCAGGTAATACAACAAAACCTTTGGAAAAGGAGAAAATACAACCCCTGCATCCGCTGTACTGGATATGAAGCGTCCACCCAACTGTCCGGCAACCTTCCTGAAGCCGGCTGCATCATTTCCATATCGCTCTAAGAAAGATCCTGTTTCCAGTTCATGGGGGCCCTGGAAAAAATGAGCGGACTTCAAATCTTTTAAGCCGGCTCTTTCATGCCGTAAAGGCGCCGATGTGATGTAAATCAGATAAACAACGGTAATCAGCTCCAACAGCGGGTCACGGATCAATATGCTTCTCTCACGGGCCATTGCCCGAATCGATCTGTTTTGAGGATGAATGAGAAAATCTGTATTCAGTACCCGTAAACGTATATCGCCAGTGGTTTCAAGCTGGGCCAATGCCAGGTTGCAGATTTCAGCCGGATCTCTTTTCTGCAGATTGTCCCAGTGCTCTGAAGGAACAACAATCCTGTCTCCGGCACTCAATGTTTTTGGAATTGCTTTTGTATTGATTTCCGCAAGTCTATGCTGCTGCATACATCACATTTTATTCCGCACACTGCTGTTGGCATGACATTTTTTCAGGATAGTTGGGCCATTTTGAGCGTTATATGCTTATTGTCATCCCAGGGCCAAAATTTTGCGATAATGGTATACTCCCCAAATGACCGCTCAAACAGGGTCTGATTCAACCGGATTCCACCCGATGCCCTTGTCAGATTCAAATCATCCACGCTGGGCTTTGCTCCTTTGGGCTTTCTTGGCAGGCCTAAAATCGATGTCAGAATTTTTTCCCAGCTCTGGATTTCAGAACTCAGGATGACCACTTCATAGTAGTCATTCTGATTACACCGCATCTCGTGAATGGTTAACCCCTGACTTCGATTGACAATTTCTCTTAACATCATGATATGCTATTTCCTTATATTTCAGCATCGCTATATAATTTTTACGATCATAGCAAGAAATTCAGGACAATACCACCATAGATGCACGAACAATTAAAAATAATTTTTCAAGGCGTTACATTATTTTTTAAAAAAAGTGTTGCTTTTAATTTTTTATTTGTTTATATAATGAAACAAATAAAATTCAACTGGCCGAAACCTAAATAACATCCAGCTAAGGTATTCACAATGCCGACATCAAAATTTGATTCTTTCCTCCAGAGGGTCTATTCTGCAACTGGAATCAACTCTCAAAATGAGTTGGCATCTGCCCTGGATATCAACCGATCTGCCATTACACAGGCTAAAAAAAAGAATGACTTTCCGGCAAAGTGGCTTCTGGACTTATATCGGCTATTCGGACTCAATCCAGCCTGGATTGAAACCGGTAACGGCCCCACTTATTTAAAACCATCCGATTCCCATGGCTTTGAATTCAAAGGTATTCCCAAAGTAAAAGCCAGGCTTTGTGCCGGGGGTGGCTCCTTTGAGGTTGGTTCTGAAATTGAAGGATACTATTCCTTTCGAACCGAGTGGCTTCTTCAGAAAGGCAATTCAGACCATATGGTACTGATGGATATTTTTGGAAACAGCATGACTCCGGAGCTGAAAGATGGAGACACGGTACTTGTTGACGAATCCCAGAAAGCTGTTCTGGCCGGAGCATTGTATGCCGTTGGAATCGATGATACCATTATGGTGAAACGGGTTGAAAAACATCCAAACAAACTGGTGCTGATCAGTGATAACAAGGATTATTCTCCGATTTTTCTGCGTAATGAAGAGATGGATACCATTCGTATTATTGGAAAGGTTATCTGGGTATGCAGAGAATTTCGATAAAATATCATACAATGGGTTTACATAATTTTTTTATATGTGCAGTGTTTATTTAAATATATTATTTATTATATTGATAAACAAACTTGTCTTGCTTTTGAAACAACCCTTGCTTTCAATAGGAGATTAAAAAAATGACAAAACACATCTTTGTTCAAAACCACCACGAATATTTTGAGTATCATGGGAACACGATGGTTGTGAGAATCAAAAAAGGGACAGGAAACACCATCAGCCGTGATTGGATACTGTTTGATTCAGTGGAAGAAGCTCAGGACTTTTTTCATGATAATATCGAAGGTCCATAAGATTCAGCTCAGCCATCATCGGGCAATCCACTTTGTTTAGGTAAAAATGGAGCCCCCTGTTTCTTGACAGAGCAGCACGAAAAAAGCACTCGGAGGGAAAAAAAATGATACAAACAATAATTGACTATTTATTGGAATGTATGTTCATGTTCGTCATTCTCAGTGTTTCGGTACTGGGAACACTGGTTGTGGGATTGTAAATCGTGCCATTCGGAAAGAACGAATCTATCCGATTTCAGTGTTTGAAAAAGGGCAGGCACAGGGGCCTGCCCCTACGAATCATTCCATCTTGATCGCAAAATGGAATGATTCGTTTTGATTTGGCTCTTCTATATGGTGTTAACTTTTTCAGGCTCCTGAGATGGCTCTTTTTCCGCTCCTAAAGTATCCATCTTGTCTTCAGAGGGCTCGGCCACCGGATCTTTATTTTCAACAGGTGGATTCACATCCATTTTTTCCGGATCTTCTGGTGCTGGCGCTGTAACCTCTGAATCCTTCCCTTGTTTTTCCATCTCTTGTTTTTCCATGGGATCATTCAAATTTTCAGCTTCCGTCTTTACCGGTGCTGTTTGTTCGGTAGCAACTGGAAACCGTTTTTTTTGTCGCTCTATTCTTTTTTCAAGTTTTCCTTCCAGCGACTCGATCGCTTCCTCCAGGGATGCTGCCATTGCAACAACCTCTCCCTGACTCACGATCAACCGTTTTAATTCCGGAATCTTCAGACGTGTGGCTGAACTCAGATAAACCGGTTGAATATACAACACAATTTTTCCTATCGGCAGGATAATCATCCGGCCTCGAATCACTTCAGAACCAGCCTGGTCCCAGAGAGTAAGTTGCTGGGAAATATCCGTATCCTGATCGATCAGCGTGTTGATCTGGGAAGGGCCGTAAACCTGAATTCCCTTTGGAAAAGTGTAGATGAAAATCTTGCCGTAATTTTTGCCATCACATCCCGCAATCGCCAGTGCACTTAAATTACTTCTTCCAATCGGACTCAGAGGGCTTAATAACATAAATTCATGTTTTTTCGGATCGATCAAATTCAATGTAAGATGATATGGTTTCATGGGAACGGACTGATCTGCGGAGGAAAGCCTGGGCAGTTCCCAGGCATCCTCATGAATATAAAACATCTCCGGATCTGGTTGATGATATTCCGCATACATGGCCAACTGACAACCAAACAGATCTTTGGGATAAGAAAGATGCTGTTTCAGTTCTGAATCCATTGTATCAAGGGGTTTAAGCAGATTTGGATAAATTGTATCATATGTACGAATAATCGGATCGTTTTTCGAGGCAATGTAATAATCGATGGACCCGTTATATGCATCCACAACAATTTTTACCGAGTTTCGAATATAATTAAATTTATCTTCAAACGGCTGGGCATTGGGATAGAGCCCGGAAACCGTATAGGCATCCTGAATCCAGAAAAGGCCTTTGGATGTGGTCACAATGTAGGGGTCGTCATCCAGATGAAAAAAGGGCGTCAGCACTTTGATGGCGTCCCGAATGTTCCGCCGGAATAAAATCCGGCTTTTTTCCATAGTCTTTGTTGTGGTTATGATATTTCGGTCCTGAAAGTAGGCAGCAAACAACAACTTCTCAAATAAGGATGAAAGCGGTATTCCTCCGTTTCCTTCATAGTCTATCAATGCATTGGCTTCATCATTGGGATGATCAATCTCTCCCTCTTCGTTGGGTACAATGGCATAGTCATATTGACCCAGCCCATAATAGATACCCGGATTCGTTACCTGCATACCATAATCTGACTTGATGGGCATGTCACGGAGAAACCAGGTCATGGATTCATCTCCTCCCTGGGCTGCAGGGGTCATGACAATGCCGTATCCGTGGGTATACTGCAGGTGTCTGCTCTGCCAGGTCCGGGCAGAATCCGGAAGGTTTTGAAGATCCAGCTCTCTTGGGGCCAGATATACCTGCTGATATCGACCAGAAACATTATACCGACCAACATCCACTCCATGAAAATTATAATAGGGTTTGATCCCCTGGATCTGTTTGTACACATCATCCAAAAGGGTCCTGTCCCAAACAGGGATGTTCCGAAGATTTTCCCGGACACCCGGATTCCCTATGATATTGAATGTCTGTTCAATATCATATCGGGTCTTTGTGATCCTGGTTAAATCATAAGCTGCCAAGGTGGACTTGATATTGTTTTCAATGTAAGGCTTTTCATACGCAACGGCATTGGCCTCAATCAGATTTTCTTCAACCTGCCTGGATAAAAAATCAGAATTTGTTCCAAGCAAAGATATCACAAGCAATATGCCAAAAATGATTATTTTCTTAACCCCTTTCCCTTTTGCCATGTAATAGACAACCGAAACTGCCGTACAGATAAAAAAAATCGTTGAGCATACAATGAGGGGTAGTATAATCACCATCTCTGTATATCCCGGTCCAAAAAAATGAGGCTGATGTTTATCCGTGTAAAGAAGAGAGTATCCCTGCAATACAAATCCCCAGACCTGGATGGCTACAGCAAACAGAAGCAGCAGGTTGACATGAATTTTTGCACCTGCTGGAAAATCCTGATCTTTTCCTTTCAGAATCCTTCTTTCAATCCAGTACAGAAAGGCGATGCTGATCAGCAGAAGCAAAGAAATCAATAACAGTTCGTTCTGAATGAGCTTAAAAAACGGAAAGGAAAATAGATAAAAACTGATATCATGCCCAAAGACTGGGTCTTTTACTCCAGAAGCCTTACCAAATAGGAATAACAATCCCTTTTCCCATTGCTGGTAAAAAGGCAGGGCTATTGGTATTGCCAGAATAATGGAAAGAGGAAAATAGATTTTCATGGACCCGGATCGAAACATCTGAATGAGTTTGCGATAGGATTTCTGATTGACATCAGATGCGGATGTGGATCCGAGAAATCGAGAAGCGATCCAGAAATTGAAAAAAAAGATAACAAAGAACAACGCGATGACCCCGCCAAATGTTACATATTTATAGAGAAATCGCTGCCAAAAATAAAACTCATACCCAAGGGATTTGAACCACCATCGATCTATGAAAAAATCAAGTGACCGAAAGGTGAAGCTCAGGTAAAAAAAGCCGCCAACAATAATGAGGCTGCATAGAAGGAGTGCCCAATTCTTTAAATTCCGCATGTTTTTTCCTTTTCCTGTATCGATATTTCAGTACAGATATCATTATATCATTCAGAAATACAAGATTTTATGTAATAATTTTTCACTCATGACCGATGAAATACACTTATCTTCTTGGTTATAAAAATCTCTCATGATGGTCAATGAAAAAAACTGTAGAGTTTTCAGATCAAGGAATTGACTGTTGCCAAGGATCCATTTTTTAATATTCAGCTTCCCCAGGCCCAGATTGATCTTCGATACGTCCTGGCTCATGTGAGATACAAAGGAGGGCTTAAAAAATGTGAATCTTTGCTTGGAATTGATCGTGGAAACCTTGCTGACATGGATGGATTTTTTGCCGTACTGCTCTGGAAAGAGTACCAGAAAACCGGTAACCCCAAAGCGCTTATAAATTCTTGGAAGGCAGCGAAAAGTAAAAAGTTGTTCCCTTTCCAACCTCGGAATCCAGCCAGATCATTCCACCGTGCCGCTCGATGATTTTTTTAACAATGGTCAACCCTGCACCGGTTCCGCCACCGTATTTATCCCTGCTGTGAAGCCGCTTGAAAATCATGAAAATTTTCTCCCTATGCTTTTCATGAATACCAATGCCATTATCCCGAACATAATAAACCGGAAAGGTAATTTTTTCAGATTGAGATTCAGGCAGATTCCATTTTCCCGTATTGCTTTGCATAAATCCGATCTCGATCTGTTTCTCTGGTTTTTCATTGTATTTGATCGCATTGGAAATTAGATTGAAGAATACTTCACTGATGCGAATGGCGTCGCATTGGATGGTTGGAAGTGTGTTGGGTACGAATATCTGAATGGTCTGGTCGGGAAAAGAGGATTCTATGGTTTCTTTTACCTCGGCAATCAATAGATTCAGATCCACAGGGGTATATATAAGATCGGTTCGTCCCACCTGAGAATAGGTCAAAAGAGACTGGATCAGGTCTTCTTCCCGTTTGCAAAGCCGCTTGAGGGTCTCCAGTTTATTTTTTCCTTCTGCATCAATTGTATCACCGTAATCTTCCATTAAAAAAGTTGCATAATTGGAAATGCCTCTGAGAGGCTCTCGCAAGTCATGGGAAGCAATATATGCAAAATTATCCAGTTCCCGGTTGCTTTTTTGAAGCGCTTCCTCCATTTTCTTGCGATCTGT
Organism: Desulfobacterium sp.; assembly: GCA_013824585.1. Taxonomy (GTDB): domain Bacteria; phylum Desulfobacterota; class Desulfobacteria; order Desulfobacterales; family SURF-7; genus QZKS01. Next base: position 12,464 of record PNOB01000022.1, read on the forward strand.
CACGTCGTGTATAATGGAATAGAGAAGCTGTTTTCCTGCCACAATGATTGGACCGCTGAAAACCTCCACATCGCGGATCTCCCCGTTTGCCAGGCGGTGATGAAAATAAAATTGATTCCTTTTTTTTTCATTGGCCAGTTTGATATCAACAGCCAATGCTTCCGGAGACATGGTATTGATATCCGATATTTTCATTTTCAGCAGGGTGTCATGATCATATTGATAATAATTCGCAGCAGCAGGGTTTGCATCCATGATGCAGCCATTTTCCGGATCGACCAGTAACATCACGGCATGGTTATTGTGAAACAGGCTTTTGTATCGTTTCTCGCTTTCCCGGAGCTTTTGTTCCGATCTTTTGCTTTCACTGATGTCTTCAAACACCGTAGCAAACGTTTCTGGTTTGGGAGAAAAAACCGACACCCGGAAATGCTTGTCCATTGGTTTAATATAGGTTTCAAAAAATGTCGGCCGCCCGGTCAGGGCAACATTTTTGAACTGTTCAAAATAGGGTGGTATCTCTGAATTGTTTAGCTCCCGTCCGGTTTTGCCCATTGCTGCATCGCGGGATATTCCGGTGTGCTTCGTAAAGGCCGGATTGACATCCGTAATCTGATAATCAACAGGTTCCTGTTCCCGATTGTACACAAGATCGTGAAGTGCTATGCCCTCAATGGAAGCTTCAAAAAGCTTCCGGAACCGGTTTTCACTGTCATGCAATGCCTGCTGGATAATTTTTTTTTTGGTTATTTCCCGAAGAGAAAGAATTGTTGATGTGTATTTTTCACTGACATCCAGCATGGAAGCGGATTGGACCTCAAAATAGCGTTTTTCAAAATTGATGACCGTGCTGCATTCTATTACACTTTCTGGTGTATCGTTGACTGAAAATTTCTCGATGACGGAGTCAATCCAGGGAAAAACCTCCTTCAAAGGGCATCCGATAACCGTGTCGCATGTCATGTTCTGATTTTTATCTGAATTATCATCCTGAAAAAACCGGTTGTCCTCTATCTTGTAATACATCGCACCTGGTAAACTGGCAGAATCGATCAAAGACATGGCTGCATGGTTCACATTGACAATATCATGCTTTTCATTCACAATTACGGCAGGATCGGAAAGGCTTTCGAAAACCGTCAGGTAGGCATTTTTCTCATTGGTCATCCGGCGATTGTTGGTCTGAAGCTCTTTGATAAACGCATCCTGATCCTTGCCGCTCCACTCCTGGCAGAATGCAATCTCAATGCGATCAAAGCTTCTGTCAATAAAAAGGTGCGCCAACTCTAGGTTACAACCTTCATCTTTCTTTTCCTGAATCAGATCCACATAACTCTGGCGATAATACTTCATCAAACCCAGAAACATGGAAAGGCTGACACCGCGTTCACGATGGCGCCTGGCCTCGATTACTCCGAAATAGGTAAGCGGATCATTCTGAAAATCATCGTCCGGGTTCATCTCCGGAATACATCCATAATGATCCACTCCTTTTGTCAATGAGTCGGAAAGACCTGAAATGGATAATCGCCAGGCCTCTGCCAGTGTGGATGTGTATTTTGTATAATCATGGATATTAGCATAATGGAGGATCCGGTGAATAAGCCAATCTTCGTTTGCATTGATGATTCTGGATACATTTTCCAATGACATTTAAAGACTCGCTTTCAGGATAATGGACTCAAATCCAATTTCATGGATGGGTTTCACTCCTTTGAGACAATACAGTTGCGCCCATTGGATTTGGCTTCATACAGGGCCTGATCTGCAGTTTTAAGAACGCTCTCTGCTGATTCAATTTCCTCTGTTGAAAATTTTGCGATACTGCTTCACTTCCTGTCTCAGCCTGAATTTTTCCAAAGAGTTGGAGATGATTCGCGACAATGGTATTGCGCCTAATTTGGATTTGGGCAGATAATCGTAAGCCCCTGCCTGAATGGCCTTTGAGGCAATTATTTCGTCACCCTGACCAGTCACGACAACAACCGGAATATCTATATTTCTGGCATCCATTTCAATTAAAAATTCGATACCGGTTCCGCAGGGCAATTGATAGTCAAGCAGAATAAGATCGATCGTTCCTTGTTGAATCAACTGAAAAGCCTCATCAAATGATCTGGCGCGCAACAGACGAAACCTTTCAAAGGTACTCAGGATGTTTGTAAGGTTATTGTAATCTTCATCCATGTCTTCGATGGAAAGAAGGGTTACATTCTGATCAATTTTCAGGATGCTCGTTTCGCCGGGGTAATGCTTGACTTCATGATGACGGATGGTTTGTATTTTTTTGACAATGTCTGCGATACGCTGCCCGGCAGCTTCAATCTTTTTAATGTATTTCAAAATTTTCTCCGGATCATCCTGATCCATTTCCAGAAGCTGAATATTTCCCAGTAGTACCATCAGCGGCTGATTGAGTTCGTGGGCGGTTGCTCCGGCCAATTGCAACAAAACTTTCAGGCGTTCTTCTTCAACCAGCGCTTTTTGCTGTTCAATGATTTGACGATTGGCCTTCTCAAGCTCTTCAACGCTTTGCTGAAGTTCATCCGTCTTTTTTTGCAGAGCCTTCTCGCTGATTTTTTTTTCAACGGCATAGGTAATAGCCCGGGATAAAAGATCCTGAGTCATCAGATTTTTCACCAGGTAATCGGTAGCCCCGCTTTTCATGGCATTTACAGCGATTGTTTCATTTCCCTGACCCGTAAGAAACACGATCGGAATGCCGGAAACTGTTTTATCCGACATAAGTTCCACCAATAATTCAAGGCCATCCATATCCGGCAGATTGTAATCCATCAAAACACAGTCTATTTTTTCTGTATGAAGCCGTTCTATACCTTTGGTTGCTGTGTCCGCCTCAATAAATTCGAATCGGTGATGAGTGATGCCTTTCAGCAATCGCCGGTACAGCAAACGATCTTCCGAACTATCATCAATGATCAGCAAACGGTATTGTGAACCACCCATTCTTTTTTTACTCCCCTATGGGAAGACAGCAATTTCAAACCAATATTCTTTCAATCGCCGGATTGCATTCATCAATCCGCTCAGATCAAACGGTTTGCAGATATAACTGCTGGCACCTGCTGAGTAACATCGGTCAATATCACTTTTTTCAGAGGATGTGGTCAGTACAATGACCGGTATTTTTTTTAATCTGGCGTTGTTTTTTAAGGCTGCCAATACTTCATGGCCGTCTGTCCCGGGCAGATTCAGGTCAAGCAAAATGATACCCGGTTTCGGCGCTTCAGCCGGCGGCGCATACCGGCCCCGGCAAAACAGATACTCGAGAGCTTCATCACCATCTTCACACCGGATAATCGGATTCACAAGCCCTGCCTTTTGAAAAGCGCGTATCATTGCATGACAATCTTCCGGACTGTCTTCAACCATTAAAATCGATTGATGTGAATGAATGCTCATTGTTTATCCTTATATGGATTTTTTAATTGTCTCCGTATCAAAAACCAAACAATCCTTTTTCAGAGAGAAGGCAGCTATGTATGGATCCAAAATGGCCAATGGAATGACCTGCATTTCACTTTCTATTTTTTGCAGGGTGAAGTTGTATTGTGGAAAAAACGAATCGAATAGCTGAGTTTGATTGTGTATTGATTAAAGGCAGTATATCAAATCTGGTCTCTGAGGGCAAACAGAAAAGGATTGAAATCAAAAACAAAGATCAATGGTCTTTCATAAAAAAGCGTCTACAGGTCGAAAAAAAAATAGCGCCTTACCGCGGCCTCCTGCTTTTTTTTACGATTTTTTTCTTTTTGTTCAACGGTTTTTTTTCTGCATATTGAATCGTTACGGCTCGACCATCAATCTTGGCGCCTTTCATGGTCTTTAAAACCTTTTCCGCAACACTGGTTTCGATTTCAAAAAAGGAAAATTCACGAAGTATTTCAACCTTGCCGATTTTTGTCGCCCGGATACCCGCTCTTTCACAAACAGTTCGAATAACAGCCCCTTTTTCAATATTATCCATCTGCCCGGCATTCATAAAAAATCGACGTACACTTTGAGGGTGTTTCCGATCGTCAATCAGCTCTTTTTTTGGACCAACATCTTTTCTGGGTCCCGACTCATTGATATCGACTGCATCTTTGTAATAGGTTAAAAAACGGTTGAACTCGAGAGAGATAAATTTCTGGATCAGGTTTTCCTTGGTCAGGTCAGATAGTGTCTGGTATACGGGGTTCAGAAATTTATCGATTTCATCATGATTCACTTCAACGGTTACGAGCTTGTTGATCATTGAATACAGTTGATTCTCACACACAGCTCTTCCCTCGGGAACCTTCATGTATGTAAACTGAATCCCGGATTTATTTTCAATACTCCTGAGCTTTCCGGTTTCTTTTGTATTAATGATGGAAACAGACATTCCGGATTTTCCGGCACGGCCGGTTCGGCCGCTTCGATGGGTATAATTATCCGCTTCATCCGGAAGCTTATAGTTTATTACATGGGATATATCCTGCACATCAATACCTCTGGCTGCAACATCGGTTGCAATCAAAACTTGAATGGCTTTTTCCCTGTACCGACGCATCACCTGATCCCGGACTTGCTGGGAAAGATCTCCATGAAGGGATTCAGCATTGTATCCGTCTTTAATCAATTTTTCCGCTATCTCCTGTGTCTCTTTTCGTGTACGGCAAAACACAAGACCGTAAATGTCCGGATGAAAATCGATAACCCGTTTCAAGGCCGGATATCTATTTTTTTCCTTGACTACAAAATAGATATGTTTGATATTTTCAGCGCCACTGTTCTTTCTGCCAATGATCACTTCCTTCGGGGCATGCATATATTTCTTTGCAATACCGGATACTTCTTTCGGCATTGTCGCGGAAAAAAGCCAAATCCGCTTATTGGTCGGTGTCTGATCCAGGATGGCATTGATATCTTCCTGAAAACCCATATTCAGCATTTCATCTGCCTCATCCAGCACGACATAGGAAACTTTTGATAAATCAATCACCTTGCGTCGTATAAAATCCAGCAACCTTCCCGGCGTGGCCACAATAATATGGGCTCCCCCTTTGATGCTCCGTCTCTGGTTCTCAATACTCGCTCCACCATACACGGCAACGATCTTCGCTTTGGGTAAATACTTACAAAATGAATTGATATCATTTGTAATTTGCATACACAATTCCCGGGTGGGGCAAAGAACCAATCCCTGTGTCAGGTTCAAACCGAAATTAACCAGATGCGCCATTGGCAATCCAAATGCAGCGGTTTTTCCGGTCCCGGTCTGCGCAAGCCCGATGAAATCCTTGTCTCCGGACATAATCTCCGGAATGGCCTCTATCTGAATCGGGGTAGGATCAACAAATCCAAGATCGTTGATCGCTTTCATCAATTCAGGATATAAATCAAAATTTTCAAAACTCATTTTAATGCTTTCTTTGTCTGTTTCTGTTAATCCTTATTCCTGATAACGAAAATCTGTCTTAAGGATGGGTGCTTGCTTTGTATCCAAAAAAAGAAATGTGTTTGCTGACAGGCGGTAATGGATGCGAGTTCACTTTTTTTCGAATACGCAATATATGGATGAAAAATCAGACCCTGTCAATAAAATTTCATAATACCATCTCCTTGTATTGCCATGATTTGATATTGAATAAAACTTTTTTAAATGCCATAAAGATCGGCATCAAATCAAGAAGCGCAATCATGATAATACAGATGGTAGTATGAAATTTCCATTCATTTGGCTACGTCTTCAGGATCGATGTAATGAAACATAAAAAAATAGTGGTTTTACTTTTATTGGGTTTCTGCCTTATTCTTGGTTTTTGGATGAGAATCGTTTCAAATCGAGAAACCATTGTTCCCGGACCCATTCGGGCTGATGCAGCAGATTATTATTTTTATGCCTATAATTTGCGTCATAACCATACATATTCAAGACATACCCCGCCTTCTGGACAGCCCTCATCCGAAATGAAACCAGATGCCTTAAGAACGCCGGGATATCCGATATTTCTTCTCCCTTTTGTAAATTCGTTTCCCACAGCCCGAATCATACATCGAATTGTTTTTTTTCAAGCACTGATCAGTACCTTGGCCATTCTTGTTGCATTTGCCGGATTTCGACGCATGCTGCCGGATCAGTACTGCATTATTGCATGTGGCTTGATGGCCATAAGCCCCCATTTGATAACCGCCAACCTGTATATACTGACGGAATCGCTTTTTGGTTTTATTATTGTCCTGTGTGTCTGGAATATCACAAAGTTTTTTAAAACTCTGTCCATGAAATGTTTATGGATAGCCAGTATTCTTATGGGTATTGGCATCCTCGTCCGTCCCAGTTTACAGTTTTTTCCGATCTTCCTGACTCCATTCTGGATATGGCATTACGGAAAATTGAAAGGGTTTCATTTTTTTGCCATAACGGTTCTGGGAATAGCACTGGTTCTCATGCCCTGGTATATCCGCAATATCATAAGCCTGGGTAAGATCTCGGATGATACATTGAAATTATCCTCCATACAGCATGGTATCTATCCAAATTTCACATACAACAATCTGCCTGAGAGTTATGGCTTTCCATACCGCTTTGATCCCAAAACAAAAGAAATAAGCAGGAGCACGAAAACACTATTACAAGAAATTTATCGGCGTTTTCAAGACGAACCGATGAAACATGCAAAATGGTTTTTCTATCAAAAAATGATTGCATTCTGGTCTTGGGATTCTGTGCCAGGAACCGATGTATTTATTTATCCTGTTAAAAACTCTCCTTATTTTCATAGACCCATTTTTATTGCAACACACAAGCTCATGCATTTTTTGCATTGGCCGCTCAATCTATTCTGCTTTACAGGCTGTTTTTTAATTTGGCTTCCGATGAAACGCGATGTTATTTCATATGAATCCATTCAAATCGCCCGATTTATCTCTGTTATTCTAATTTATTACACATTGTTACATATGATTTGCGCTCCCTTTCCCAGGTATTCGGTACCGCTTCGCCCATTGACCTACGGAATGGCTGTTTTTTTGATCTTTTTTTCTCTTCAGTTATTCAAAAAAAGGAATCGCCGCTTTTCTGAGCAGAAATGACAATATTGATTTTGGTTGAGAATAAAAATTTTTCTGCATGACATTTCTATTGCCTGGAAAATTTATTTCCCCTCCATGAGATGAAGAACCGCTCTGGTAATTATATCTGAATCACTTTCACCAGTCTTATTCCGCTCTTCTTCAATAAAGTCATAAATTTTCCGATCAAGACTGATCTCCAGTGTTTTTCTGGCCTCCTTAACAAAAACGCCGTTTTCCCATAAACCTTCCAAAGATATTCCATTGGGTAGTTGATAAAATCCCTTTCCATGCTGCCTTCCTTCTTTCCATTCCCCTTTGTAATAAGATTTGTCAGACCCATAATAAACCCCTATGCCATCTCTTTTGTTATTTTTCCATCCCCCTTCGTAATAAGCACCATTTGGCCAGTTATACGATCCGTTTCCATCACATGCATCCTCTTTCCACTCCCCTTCATATGCAGCTCCATTGGGAAGTGTCAGCTTTCCCCATCCGGTTCTTTTCCCTTCCTTCCATTCACCGCTGTAAACATCGCCGCTTGCCCACCGATATACACCTTCACCTTGCTCCAGGCCCTTATAAAATAAACCTTCATAGGAATCTTTTCCCTTTGCCTTTCCTTTTCCATTTGCCAAACCATTCAGACACTCCCCTTCATATGAATCGGCAATATCTTTATCCA